>JBDOMT010000165.1:0-2220 GCA_039831705.1 Pirellulales bacterium
ATGTGGTGGCACGGCGTCAGAAGTCCGCACGCAAAATGATACCAGCTTGATGGGTCGCTGCCCAATTCCGTGATACACGTTACGGAGGCACTTGTGAACGCTAGTCGTCCTTCCGTTCAGTATTCGCATTGTCTGCTGAGCGGCAACTTTTTAGGCTGCTGGCGGAAGGCGTGATCCCAACCGAATTGAGAGCCATCCTAACGCCGACTCGTGATGTCCCAATCGCAGGTTTCGGTTTCGTCCATCGGTTGTATGTGCGTACAGATGCCAGGTCGTCGTAGAGCGCCCATTATTGCTATGTCTTACTTTCTCGTGCAAATACACCGAGCTCACATTCTTCACCGTTGCATGCATGAACGACAATGGACGGTGACGTACGGAGATGTCGCGACCTTGCATAACGATTGTCGTCGTGTTGAAGAGCCTTTTCAGAATCAGCCATAAAAAGAATGCAGGCCACAAAACCCCAAGGGACACAACAAATCCTAGGACCATGAGCGAGTCGAGTCCATTAGCCAGATCTGCCAGCATTTCTGTCCGAATACTTGCGTCACCCAAAACTATCCAGTACGGCAAGCCACCGAAGCCGAAAAAGAGGAGCAATCCGAACCAGTGGTGGTCCCAGCGAATCTTGATCTGAAGGCGGTCTTCAGACTCCTCGACGGAGATTCGCTTTCTCGTCCTTTCGTTTATTGCGTCGAAAAGCTCAGCGTGCCTGGGCTCTTCCCATTCCTCCTCCTCAACCGGCGAGTATTCTTCGTCAAGGCGATCCGCAACAAGTCGCCGAATATCGCCGACAATGTTCGGCCCGTGTTCGGTTTCCACGTGAGCGTGAACCTTATTAGGCACTTCTTCCGTCCCGACATACTTCCAAACATCAATTTCTCGAGGCAATAGCTCGATGTCACAGTTACGACACAGGTGAAAGAACACGACGTTTCCGGTCCCAACGACAGTCGCGCCCGTAACACGGCGCCCGTTCGGCGAGGCGCGATCGCTCATATGCGTCTCACGTTTGAGCATTGCCCCTCCGCAGACAGGACATGCTCTGGCGCGAATATGATAGAGCGTCGCACAAATGCCCCACGGGAATAGAGCCATAACAAGAACCTTACCTATGGTGCTAAAGTCAATCGCACTGCCAGGGAATCGGTTTCCTGGGCCCGTAATTATGAAGATAAGAAGGATGGCGATAACCCATGCCAGATACCATTTGATATAGATCGCATAGGGCCCTGCGAGTTTCGTCAACGGTCCAGGCGTCTTTTTCACTTGAAGTTTGGGTTTGATGTCCTTCGGTTTCGTCGGTTTCGCCGTTTCGATCTCGCGTTTTGCACTGTTGGCGTGACTCTTGTCCGCGTTTCCGGTTTTGTGCTTAAGTTCGCGTTGGTGTGCACGGCGTTGTTTTTTAGATCGATTCATGGCAACTGTACGTTGACTCTGTGTTGTGGTGGCATCACGTTCGCGAACAGTATAACCGGCAGCGGATGGGGCGCGAAATGGCGGGCGTTTCTTGCACTTTGGGACGAACTGCCTTAGTCCGCATCAGGTTGGGCGCCCAGGATTTTACCGCGAAGCCACTCTAACGCTAAAGCGAACTGTTCGTTACTGGGCAGGATGTAGTGCCGATCCGCGACACTAGTAGGGGCGTGACGCCCGGAACGGCGGTCTCGTAGTCTTGAACTGCGGGAAGTATCTCTACGTCCGCGGCCAAGCGATTATCGACTTCATCGAAAGCCACGACGCGAAAACCCGGAATTAAACAGGTTGTCTACGTTTATTCGTCATCATAATAATCCTCGCAAGATCCACACAACCAAAGCAGACGCACCGACGAGGAATAGCAACCCCGCTGTAAACGCTCCCAAAGAGATGATCCAGTTACGTTTCTTCGTCATAATCGTCAAACTCCACTGATCCATGCTTCGCACCCGCAAATTGCAGTCCGCACGCAAAATGATACCGTCTTGATCGCCTACCCACCAATTCCGTGATACACGTTACCGGAGGGCCATCACATGGACACGAAACCAACGACGGAAGAATTGCGCCAGCGACTACGGGAACGGCGGGTAAGGCGCGTCTCACCCTGGCGGATCATCTCCCGGACGAGGTAACCGGCGCCACGACCCGACGGTGGCGGTCGCCACGCTCCGCTGGACTGTGCGACTTTACTTGATGGAACTGCGGAGCACACGAAAGCCCAGGAAGCGGAACCGG
>JBDOMT010000344.1:0-2214 GCA_039831705.1 Pirellulales bacterium
GGCGCTCCTGATTGAAAATCATAAAGCACTGCGAGGGCTCGGTAAGGAAGTTCTCCTCTACGATTTGGTAGCCGACCCAAAAGAAACAAAAGATATGGCCTCGAGCCGACCCGATCTGGTGGAGCGGGTCGAGCAAATCTTTGCCGAAGAGCGGACGCCTTCAGAGATATGGCCACTCCGCTATAAGACAGAGACACGTTAAAATGATCTACTGCGGGTTATCCGCAGATTAAACCACCACACGCGGGCAGCACGATGAATGAAATCAGGGAATAGCCCGTGTTTCTAAGCGGATCGTCGGAAGACGAAAAGACGATCGCCCCGGATAGCGTCCCGAATGCATCCACACCATGGCAAGGCCGTAATTTCTACGGTTGGTGGACGCTTCTGTTAGCCGTATCGATCATGGTAGCAACCAGTCCGGGACAGACCTTTGGCATTACATTTTTTAACCCCAAATTCCGCGAAGCGTTCGGGCTCGGCTACTCGCAAATTTCCACAAGTTATCTTTTGGCGACCCTGTTGGCGGCAGCCCTCTTACCTATTATTGGTCGCCTGTCTGATCAGTGGGGATTACGGCGTTCAGTACTTCTCGCAGTAACGGCGATGACCATCATTTGTATTTGCGCCAGTTTGATCCAAGGCTGGGTGGCCCTTTTTTTTATCTATCTAGCCCTCCGAACAGTCGGTCCAGGCACCATGGTACTGCTCGCTAACAATACATTGGCTGCCTGGTTCGATCGGCGGCTTGGGCTGGCGATCGGTCTGATGCAACTGTCGATGGCAGGGGCGATGGCGGTCATTCCTGGGCTGTTACTTTTCTTGATCGAGAAAATCGGCTGGCGCGAAACGTATCTGCTTTTGGCTGCAATTTTATTTTTTGGATTGTTACCGCTTCTTTTTGCGTTTTACCGCAGTGACCCACGGGAAATAAATCAGGTTCCGGATGGTGATGTTCCAGATAAAAAAAGTAGAGAAGATATGTTGGCCATTGGGATGACCGTTCGCGAGGCAGCGCGGTTTGCGAGTTATTGGATTCTTCTGGCTGCTGCCGCTATTTGGGCAATGATTGGAACTGGTCTTGTCTTTCATCTGACGCCATTGGCTACAGAGTGTGGACTTGCTCCTTCCATGGCCCGCTCCGCGATGATTGGGATGGCTGGGGGAATGGCCGTAGCACAACTGGCAGGGGGATTATTGGCCGATCGCGTTTCGTCACGATCATTGGTTACTTTGGCCGTTGGTTTGATTGCGTTTGGTTGTGCTGTTCTTAGTTTGAGTGCGGCCAGTGTTTTTATTTGGGGATTTTCCCTGTTCGGGCTTGGCCAGGGCCTGATGACGGTCGTTTCAGGAACAGTATGGCCACGCTATTTTGGTCGAGCGCATCTGGGAGAGATACGGGGCGTCGCGCTCTGTGCTGCCGTGGGTGGCAGTAGTATCGGCCCGCTGTTGATCGGGCTTAGTATCGACTACTTCGACAGCACGATGCCTTCTCTCTTGCTCTACACGGGCATCGCGACCATCGTCACCTTCGGTTGCCTTTGGGCAAAACCTCCCAGATTACCCGCAGTGGCATCTGCTGAGTGAAAGCAATTCGGTGCGACCTTGGAAATCCTCAGACATTTGTCGGTACCACGAAGGGAGCGCGGTAGTTGCGAGTGAGCATTTGATTGGCTTCATCGTCGCCCACATAAGTCTCACTCTTCGGATCAAATGTCAGTTTACGACCCAATCGATAGGCAGTGTTTCCTAGGTGGGCCAGCGCCGAACTCGTGTGCGCTGATTCGACAGGTCCGTGCAGAGAGCTCGCATCACGGCTTTTGACCGCATCGAGGAAGTTGGCGAAGTGAAGCCCGAGTTCTCCGCCTTGGTGTCGACTGGGTCCCGGTTCCCGTTTGGGGCCGAGGAACGTCTTGTAGCTACTGTAGCCGTCGATCACCATGTAGCCATCTTTGCCATAGAAAATATTACCGACCGCAGTACCCCCCTCGAGGTTCGTCGTCCAAGGGCGTACCTCAAATTGGATCATTTTGTTCTCTTCTGGATAGTAGAAGTTGGTACTCAGCAGTTCCGGGGTCTCTTTATCGTCCTCCCAGAGGAACTTGCCACCCATGGCGACCACTTCCGAGGGCAGACCCACGTCGAGTCCCCAGAGACACATGTCGGTCTCGTGGACGCCCTGGTTGCCGACATCCCCGTTGCCGTAATCCCAGT
>JBDOMT010000195.1:0-9471 GCA_039831705.1 Pirellulales bacterium
AAGCGGAAAATTGGTTTCGTTAAAAACGGCTGCTGTCGCCGCTGCGCGGCTAAAATATCTGTAATGCATCTATTCCGTGGGCTCACGCCCACGGCTAAACGATGTCGCCGCTGCGCGGCTATTATGCCCGCTTTGCCCAGTATCGAAGTACGCTTCCGTAGCCTAGTTCTACTGAAGTGATCGCCTGAAGGAGAGGGTTTTTAGATCCCAGTAGGAGACAATAACCAGTCAGTTTGCAGAAGACGCGGTTGATCCAGGAGATCCGTTCATCTCGATCGGAGATCACGATTGCATTTACGGATGATTCCAACACAGCACCTTGTAACTTCAGACTCTCCTCCATTTTCTTTCGCTCAGAAATGTCACACGCGATACATACGAGCCCTTGAATCCCATCTTGACGATTCATCATGCGAGACCCGGATACACAGACGGGAATCTTACCGCCGTTTTTTGCGATAAGCCAACTTTCAACATCACTAAAATGGTCTGCAGGTGATGTGTTGCAAGAACTCCGTTCCTTCTCCGACAAACTAAGCTGAGATGCATCCATCCTGTCTAGGCATTCTTCCGAGAACACCAACTTCGCAGGTTTTCCGATTAATTCGTCTCCTCGATAACCTAACAAAGAACAGGTTGCTTCATTGACATTCACCACAGTTCCATGTGGGCCTATGACGATCAACACGTCGACCATGGATCGAAAAATATGGTCGATAAAACTTTCGCTTTGACGCAACGCTTGCTCAAATCCCTTGTCTTTTTGACGAGCAATTTCTGCTTCTTGACCCATAATAAGTGCGGTGGTTCTTTAGTTTCGAAGGGAGCAGTCGATGCTAACTGCGTAACAAGACCAACAGCACTGTTGATTTTGAATAATGTCTTACTAAGAGAAGATAGCTTGCAAACCACCTCGCTCCACCAAATCATGCAACAATATAGTCGTCACAATCAGACCAAGTTGGTGGGTATTGTGGAATTAACGGTCACCGGCTGAGCCCGGGGTGAGGAAGCCCTCGAAAGGGGCCATAACACAACCAAAAGTGGATCACAGAAAAAAGTCGGGCAGCAACTCTGCCTCCGGATCAACCCGGTACGATTCAAAATCTCGTATTCCCTCTTCGCGCAGAACCTCTTCATCGACTAAAAACTGACCTGTACAAATGCGACTATCGCGGACGAGAATTGCATGGGCGGCGTCGGCCATGATTTCTGGCTGACGTGACCGGCGTATCATATCGTCTCCGCCGAGCAAATTTTTTACAGCGGCCGTGGCGATCACCGTTTTGGGCCACAGAGCATTGACCCCAATGCCCCGATCCCGAAACTCCTCGGCCATGCCGAGCACACACAAACTCATACCAAATTTGGCCATTGTGTAAGCCACATGAGGTGCAAACCAGCGGGCCTCCATACTCAATGGAGGGGAGATGTTCAGCACATGGGGATTCTCGGCTTGCTCAAAATGGGGCAAACATTTTTGTGTGGTTAGATAGGTACCTCGTGTATTGACCTGATGCATCAGGTCGAACCGCTTCATGGGCGTCTCCGCCGTACCTGCCAGGAAGATCGCACTGGCGTTGTTGACAACGATGTCAATCTGGCCAAAACGAGCGACGCCCCGAGCAACCGCCTCTTCAACCTGCTCTTCCGAGCGGATGTCGGCCGGGCAGGCGAGCCCTTGACCGCCTGCCGCTTCAATCGCTTCAACCGCCGTATGAATGGTACCGGGCAACTTGGGATGTGGTTCAACCGTTTTAGCCACCACAATCACACGGGCGCCATCCTGTGCCGCACGCACACCAATGGCCAAGCCAATACCCCGACTGGCACCGGTGATCAACAACGTTTTGTCGCGCAGAGTTTTTTCAGTCATTTCCGACTCCCTTACCACTGGATAATTTGCTGCATTGATTCGCCGATCGATTCGATCGTCCAAGGGAACCCATCGTGGCGTGTTGCCCCGTGCGTGGTCATCATTCGGTAGGAAAACAATTCGTTTCCTTCAATGCCAAACACCATGCCCGATACGGCCGATTCGGCCGCCGCGTCGGTCGCCAGCCAGGCAACCAGAGGGGAAACCCGTTCTGGCGCTAAAGTTTCCTGAGCCCGTTCCAAGTCAATGCCTGAAGTTGTGGCGAGCATCCGTGTCATGGCCCAAGGAGAGATGGCGTTGACGATAATTTTATATTTGGCCAATTCCTGAGCGGCAATTCGGGTCAGTGCATAAATGCCCGCCTTGGCAGCGCCGTAATTGGCCTGGCCAAATTGTCCTAACAGACCCGAGGTGGATGTGGTGTTAATGATCCGCCCGCCCTGCGCTTGCTCCACCATAATTCGAGCGGCCGCCTGCAGGCAAGTAAACGAACCAGACAGGTGCACCTGCAAGACTCCATCCCACTCTTCCTGAGTCATCTTGAGGATCGTCCGATCGCGGAGGATGCCCGCGTTGTTGACCAATACATCGAGACGGCCATAAGCCTCCAAGGCAGTCTGCATGATGGAAGCGGCTGCTTCCGCCGTGCCGACGGCGTCGGTATTAGCCACCGCCTCTCCACCAGCGGTTTTGATTTCTTCAACCACCTGAGCTGCGACCATGGACCGCATTTCTCCATTGGCCATCTCCTCCCCATCAGATCTCCCATCAGATCTCCCATCCATGGTGCAACCAGGATCATTGACTACCACACGCGCACCTTCGCGCGCAAACAGAAGCGCGTGCTGTCGACCGATCCCGCCCCCGGCGCCAGTAATGACCGCCACTTTTCCATCCAGCTTTCCCATTGATTCATTTTCCTATTGATGATTGATGAATTGTGAGGCGCGATTTGGGAGCGCATTACCCCCTGTAACCCGATGCTAGGGGCATGTTCTGAGTTCGAACCGGGGGCTAACGCCCTACGGCTGATGTGATCGTTACCATTGAGCATTAAATTAACAGATCGCTAGCGACAACGGCTCAACTTTTTCCCTACCACTATATTTTTCCCGTCTGCACAACTTGCAAACCTCTTTTGCCAATCGTATCGACCATGTCATTGAGATTGGCAAAACGTGGATCGTCTGTTTTTCCCGACGCGTAACGGGCGTAAATCTGCTGGACGATGACCGCCAATTTGAACAGGCCGTAGGTATAATAAAAAACCATCTCGGGCTTCCGTATGCCAGCAGCTTCTGCATAACGGTCGGCCAGTTCCGCTCGAGTTAAACTCCCTGGCAACATCGTTGGACCGAACGCCCGCTTTTGCTCGGCAGGCGGATCGTCGGGCTCTACCCAGTAGGCTAAAGAGGTCCCCAAATCCATTAACGGATCCCCCAGAGTCGCCATCTCCCAATCGAGCACAGCAACGATCCGAGTCAAATCGCCCGGATCGAGCACCAAATTATCATATTTATAATCGTTGTGAATTAACGCCGCACTGGATTCGGACGGACAGTGCTCGGTCAGCCAGTCAGCCAACTGCTGCATGTGTTGATAATCGTCTGTTTTTGCCTGAGTGTATCTTTTAGTCCAACCGGCTACTTGCCGCTCGACGTAACCATGAGGACGACCCAAATCCTCCAGACCCGCTGCTCGGTAATCGATTTGGTGCACCTCCACCAGATTGTCAATCAGTGCATGGCATAGGGCTGTCACTTGCTGAGGATTGTCGCGCAATTCCTTCGGCGGCCGGTCTGCTCGCAAAATGACCCCTCGGCAACGCTGCATGATATAAAAGGGACCACCAATGATCTGGTCGTCTTCGCAATACAATAGCGGTTGTGGTACGAGTGGGTAGAGACTCGACAATTGTGACAACACACGAAACTCCCGGCCCATATCATGGGCTGAGCGGACTTGGTTGCCAATCGGTGGGCGCCGTAATACGTATTCTCGCTCTCCCATCCGAAGCAGGTAAGTCAGGTTAGAAAAACCACTGGGAAATTGTTCTATCTCCAGTGGACCCGCGAAATCGGACGACTGCCTGGCCAAATAATCCTCAAGCTGGTCCATGTTGAGCTGCTCGCCCGGGCGAACGCCCGTGGGCTGATCGATGGTGGGCTGATCGATGGGGACACTCATCAGCGAGATTGCCCCCCCTTACTTGAATATCCGTACGGCTTGAGCAGTTGCCGCGCAACCACCCGTTTGTGGACTTCGTCAGGACCGTCATAAATACGAGCCCCCCGTTCATGACGATAAAAATATTGCAATACCGTGTCGTCCGAGATGCCCAATGCGCCATGCGTCTGAAGGGCCCGATCGACCACCTTGAGCATCATCTGTGCGGCATAGTATTTGATGGCCGAAATCTCCACCCGCGCTGCCCGAGCGCCAACCCGATCGATTTTCCATCCCGCCTCCAAGACCATGAGTCGAGCTGCCGTGATGTCTGCGTGACTCTCGGCAATCCAATTTTGCACCGTCTGCTGACTGGCCAGTGGTTGTCCAGGAGCAATTTCTCGGGTGGCCGCATACTGACACATCAAATCCAACGACCGCTGCGCAATTCCGATCCAGCGCATGCAATGATGGATCCTGCCAGGCCCCAGGCGTGATTGGGCCAGCATAAAACCCTCGCCCTCCCCACCGAGCCGGTTTTCAACCGGGACACGAACGTTTTCATAGCGAATCTCGCCATGGCTGGCCCAATCGTCTCCCGCGTGCCCCATGCATGGGATGTTACGGACTAGCTGAAAACCGGGCGTGTCGGTCGGCACAATAATTTGACTGGCCCGCTGATGGGGCGGAGCATCGGGATCGGTCACCGCCATCACAATCGCAAACGCAGCCCCATCCGCGGAAGAAGTAAACCACTTGTGGCCATGGATCACATACTCATCCCCTTCCCGAACGGCCGTCGTCTCCATCCACACCGGATTGGAACCAGGCCGATCGGGCTCGGTCATCGAAAAGCAGCTCCGTGCCGTGCCATCCAGGAGGGGTTGCAGCCAACGCGTTTGCTGCTCAGGAGTGCCAAACTCGATCAAAATTTCCATATTCCCCGCATCAGGCGCCTGTGCTCCAAACACATAGTGGCCATAGGGCGTATGCGCCAACTGCTCACTGACCAAAGCGTGCTCAAGAAATCCCAAGCCCATGCCCCCATGCTCACTGGGGATTTGCGGCTGCCAGAATCCAATCTGGCGAACCTGGGCACGCTTTTCATGCAATACGGGCAGCATTTCAGCAAATGTCTGTCCCGCAGCTTGCGCTTCGATCGGGAAAAGCTCCTCAGTCACATACTGTCGGATCAGATCGAGAATTTTTTGTGTTGAATCAGGTATTGAAAAATCCATAGCGAAGATATTCGTTTGAGTGCGTTGTTATGTCTGAAAGATAATTCTACATACTTTCTATCGATGATCCTCTTTACAAGCAAATGAGCATTTTTCGTGCATGGTGCGCGAATTGGATGATCATTTTGGATATCACATCGGAGTCGGCAAGCCACTTCGAACGATCTTCACAAGCCCAGTGCACCATTAACTAACCACGAAGGACACGAAGTATAAAGCTTAATGGAATGTTAGTGAGTGGACTTGAGTGTATGATTGTAATTCAGTGTAAGCTAGTTCAAGGACTTTATCAAAGCGTTAGTTGTTTAACTTTTTCGTGCTCTTCGTGTCCTTCGTGGTAAATAATTTTGCTTGTTCTTAGTTTGAAATTTATAGTTGTCATACCCTAACGATAAGTCCACTTCCTCGGGTCTGGCAAGTGGGGGAGTGTGTTGAACTGTTGCAAAGTCATTTGCGAAGGTGAAAATAAAATTTCGGTGAGGGAACTATTGCGAATTTGCCAACCGGTCGCCATGGCCGTTTCCATGGGACAACCGGTCACTCGCTGAAAAATGACTGAAATCGGTCCGACCGAAGAAAAGATGGCAATGCGTCGTCCATGTCGCAGCCCATCTTCCTGACCAGCCAGGATCAAGTCGAGTCCCTCTCGAACACGACTTTGAAAGGCATCCCACGATTCGACATCAGCACGCTCGATCCGACCGCTCAACCAACCATCGGCGACACGCTCGAACAACCGCTGGAAACAGCGGGCCTGTTCTGCTTGGCCTTTGGCCGCATCCAATGCATCGAACAACGGATTCAATGCAGGTATTTCCTCGGCCAGCGATCGGCCATGCTGAGTGATCAACCGATCAATCTGATGTTCATCCCATTGGGGCAGCATGATCAGCTTGGGCTTCGAGGCAATCCCCGTTTGGCAAACGGCTAACGCACTTTCAGCCGTTTGACGATGCCGCTGCCGTGGGCCCAGATAGACTTCGGTAAAGCTGATCGATTGGGCCCGCCAGTATTCTCCCAGTTGGTCCGCCTGACGTAAGCCTTCTGGAGAAAGCTGATCGTAATCGTCACTGAAGAATGAACCTTGTGCATGACGTACCAATACGATGCTGCCCATGATATGTCTCGTTGGTAGGCTGGCTAATTATTGATTGGCTGTCTTTAATCCCACAGTCTTAGGCCCAACATAATGGTAATTGAATTAGCCACAGATTGAACACGGGGGAAATAACGATTTTGCAAGCTGATTACGCAAGCAAATCGGGGACGATACGTGCCCCGGTTACCTCGGCATCGGAGAGCGAAGCCTGGCGGCCGTCGTGAGGGTAAGTCAGACGGTGATGGTCAAGGCCCAGGGCTTGAAATAAGGTTGCGTGCAGATCGTGAACCGTGACAACATCTTCGACTGCACGGTAGCCGACTTCGTCAGTTGCGCCGTGGCAATAGCCGGCCTTGAAGCCGCCGCCAGCCAGCCAAATCGAAAAGGCGTGCCGATTGTGATCTCGCCCATCCGTGCCCTGGGCGATTGGCAGCCGGCCAAATTCTCCCATCCACAGAACGATGGTTGAATCTAACAAACCGCGTTGTTTGAGATCTCGTACCAAAGCTGCACTGGGTGCGTCAGTACGTGCGCATAGTCCCTTGAGCGTATTGGCGTTTTTACTGTGTGTGTCCCATGGTTGGCCGGCGAGAAATAGTTGCACGAAACGAACCCCCTTTTCGATCAGTCGCCGCGCCATCAAACAGCGTGTGCCGTATTCCTTGGTGTCAGGGTTGTCGAGACCATACATTTTCTTCGTGGCAGCCGTTTCTCCTGCTAGATCGAGAACTTGAGGCACGGCGGTTTGCATTCGGGCCGCCGTTTCAAAGTTGGCAATTCTTGCTGCAAGTTCCGATTCGTGTGGAAATTGGGCCGCATGCTGGCGGTTGAGTTGCTCGAGGAAGGCGAGTTGCCGAGCACGTGCCTGAGGTGGTATGTCTGCTGGAGTCGACAGGTTGAGGACAGGCGTACCGCCGCCGTGAAAGGTGGTGCCTTGATAGGCCGCAGGAAGCCAACCGCTCGACCAATTCCGAACTCCATCGATTGGCAACCCACCCGGATCAGAGAGGACGACATAAGCAGGCAGGTTAGCGTTTTCTGCCCCGATCGCATAAGTAACCCAACTGCCAATCGTTGGCGCACCGGCGTTAATATTCCCGGAATGAATCAGACGGAGCGCCGCCTCATGATCGACCGATTCCGTGGTCATCGAACGAATCAGGGTGATATCGTCGACGATACTGGCCGTATGGGGTAGTAATTCTGATAGTTCGATCCCCGATTCACCACGCGGGGAAAATTGAAATGGCGACGCGAGACAATTACCCTGTTGTGTGTGGAAATGGGCTTCCAGTTCGCTGTGGTACGGTTTGCCATCTAGTTGTGCTAGCTTTGGTTTAGGATCGAACAGATCCATCTGGCTGGGACCGCCGTGTTGGAAAAGGCAGATTACCGATTTGGCAGTGGCCGAATGATGCGATGCTCGATCGGTCCAAGCGCTGTACGATTTTTCCTGTTGCAGAAGATGCGCCAGGGCCATACTGCCCAAGGCACCGGTGGTGCGTCCGAGAAATGCACGTCGATTTGGCTCCAATGGATTTTTGTGCTTCATCGGGGGGGGGTTACTCCACGTACAAAAACGGGCTACTTGCCAAAAGCATCTGGCAGAAATCAACCCACGCGAGTTGCTCGGCCTGATCGCGATCAGGGTAGTTATTGGGTTGGTCGGCAAGGAATGCATGCGACTCTTTGCTTTCGATCGTTGTCGGTGATCGCCCCATAACGAGCAAGAAGGTATGCTCGAGGCGTGCATTGGGACTGTTTCCTATTTCATGTTGCAGTCGCTGGACCAAAGCTTGCGCACGAAGGCGGATGAAGTCGGAGTTAAGCAACGTCAGCGACTGCAGCGGCACGGTGGTAGAATCGCGACGGACACAATTAAAAACGATCGAGGGCGCATCGAAGGTCGTCAAGATACTCTCGATTTGGGAGCGTCGTCGTTGTAGATAAATGCTCCGTCGGTGGGCCCCATTGGTACTTTCATCGACGGTGACTTCCGACACACTGCGGCGCGACGTGGGGACGTAAGGTCCGCCCATGCGACGGTCTAATTCGCCGCTGGCCAAAAGCATTGCATCGCGTAGTGATTCGGCATCCATACGGCGCAAAGGAAATCGCCAGAGGAGTTTATTGTCGGGATCTATTGGCTGTGCGGTGGCGTTGGCCTTGCTCGCTTGTCGGTACGTTGCCGAAGTAAGAATTTGCCGGTGGAGATCCTTCATGCTCCAGCCCGATTGAACAAACTGCCGAGCAAGCCAATCCAGCAATTCAGGATGAGTAGGAACAGTTCCGGAAAGACCCAAGTTGTCCGAAGTGAGGGTGATGCCGGTGCCGAAATGATGCTGCCAGATGCGGTTGACAGTCACCCGAGCCAAAAGGGCCGCAGCTTTTGAATCTGGGCGGGTAAGCCACTGAGCGAATGCCAGGCGTCGTCCACTGGTACGACGGAGCCCCGTAGGGCCCCCATCCAACAGGGCCGGGTTGCTTTCTTCCGCAAGCACGCTAAGTGCAGCTGGCGGTACCTGCTCTTGGGGTGAGTTGTATTCCCCCCGTTCAAGGAGAAAAACCATCGGCGGCACGGAACCACTTTCGCTTACCCAGGCAATCTTGCCAGGATGCTCGGTGCGTTGGGCGTCGAGTACCGCGATGGCCTCATCTCGCTGCTTTTTTTGTTCAGCAAGAGCAGCCTGGTGCTTCTCTCGTGTGGCGGAGTCGATCTTTGGATCGCTGGTTTGAATCGTGACATTGTCGACCAGAAAACTCCGTCCACAACAGTACTCGAAACCAAATCCACCGTCTGGAAGAGAATCTGCCGTGAGGAGGATCGAATCGCCTTCGACACTCCCAGCAACGAGATGCTCGAGGCGAAAGCCTTCTGTACCGAGATTAGTAACTCGAACGCCGTAGTTTTGGCTGGGCAGATAACTTTCGCTGCCGATAGTTCCTGCGGCCGAAGTAGCTCTACCCGGATAGCGGAGATGAACGGATGCGCCTCCGGCAGGATCGCCATCGATGAGAATGTTGCCGCCACGGTTGGGATCGTCGTGGAAACCGACCAGGGCAATGAAATAGGCGATTCGAGCGGCGGCAGG
>JBDOMT010000146.1:0-9419 GCA_039831705.1 Pirellulales bacterium
CCCCAATCTCTTCACCATGCCCAACGCACTTGCCGTCGCCTACGGCTCCGGCAAAGGCAACGCCGCAGAGTTGATCTGCTAACGCAGCTACGCTACGTTAGTGAAAAGCGAGGCCACGTTTTAACAATCAAAGGGACATCCCCAAAGTTTTCCCAATAGAACACATTCACAGACAGTATGCAGAAGATACACACCATAGATAAGACAACATCATCGCCATGATGAAGAAGCAGCTTTTAGGGCCTTTCACGCTGTTTACTGTTCTATTAATAAGCAGTTGAACGCCACCTTGTGAATTATTCATCTGATCCACTCTCTTTCGACATCCCTGTACAGCCCACCTGCAAATAATGGCACGTGCGGGAACGTGCCTACTCAAGGTCTCGGTTACTTAGAGCAACTCGCATACCGTCAGACTGCAGTCAGTGTAGATATGGCCATGGGTGGCAGGCGTATTTGTTTACCATGACAGTGGTTTTTATTTTGGCCTACCAAACTGCTGACAGATAATAAGAAGTTGATTCTGTGTAAGATTGACAATTGCGATGTGCCGTCAGCAATCTTGCTGTCTCCCATTCTCCCTGGTTTGTATAATTGTCGTACTTCATGGGCATTGCGTATTGTGCCTCACGAAAATATTCCATCCTTGTTTTCTAGCAGAGATTCGCTTTGATTGATCGAAACTAGCAAGGATAAACTGCCCGCATCCAATATAATTTATGCAAGAAGAATCGAGCTACATCTGTGATGCCTGTGGGGAAGAGATCGTTGTCCCTGTTGATCTATCGCAAGGGGCCACTCAAGAGTATGTGGAAGATTGCCCGGTGTGCTGCCGGGCGAATGTGATTCATGTTGAGTTAGATGATGATGGCAATGTGCGGGTGTGGGGAGAAACTGAGTTGTGAGGAGAAAAAAATTTCCAGTCTCTACTAATACGGTCATTCGATAATTCTGCTATATGGAAAAGCACACTACAAAAGAAATTACGAGCTGAAAGAGTGGCCAAGAAAGCATGAGCTGACTTGGATTGCCATAATGCGAGGAACTAGGTGATACCCGATCTGAGGGGCTTTGGCCGATTTTGTGTCAGATCGAAGTGTGTCAGAAATGGGGGTAATCGCCCCTATTTATGGCACTTTGATAAAAAACACGTTATTTGACACAGCCAGCACTTAAGTTACGTCCATATTTGGACTTAGGTGTTGTTGAGCCGGAAAAGGAAGCTTTAAAATATTTCCATAATCTCACTGCAGAATCAATTTATCGCTGCTAGCTCTGCATTCTTCAAGAGCATTTGCCCTACAATTGGCTGTCATTCAGATGAAGTTCGCAATCTGCGTAACCGATACAATCAATACGATCGGTAATGTGTTTCACAGACACATCGAAACTTTCAGGTGTGATTACATCATGCTTTCGGGGTAGGATAGGACATGAACGATTGGTGGGCAGGACCAAGGATAGTCGCATGCCTCTTTCTCAACTTACTCTTCGTTGCAGGGTTCTCCTTAGGGCAGGAAGTATTGCCCACACCTCAGCAGAACATTGCGAACAAGGTCGATAAGTCTACAGCAACTCGCCGCGAGGCAGAAACCCTCGACGAGTTCATTTCGCTAGGCACACCGCAAGGCCTGGGTGGGTGCAATTGGCAAGCATTCGAGCGCAACCACACCAAAGATCTCATTCGCAGCTTTATTCCGCCGCTGCTGCGACCAGCTTTTGTAGGGCACGCTTTCGTGCTGCCGCCAAAGACGTGGAACATGTCGGTGTCGGGACGCATGGCGGAAATCGAAGGGAGCGACTTCTTTTATCATGGCGAATCCAACCGGGCGGTCTTCGATAACTTTGAGGTAGACCGGCAGTTTTTAGATATCGACCTGTTTTACGGATTCGATTTCGGTAGAGAATACCTGCATAACTTTACGGTACGATTGAACGTACCTTTAAGCGGTGCCCAAACTCATGGATTCATTCACCCGCATGGTGCTCCGCTCATTGACCTTCACAATGAAGGCGAGAACTTTGAGCTCGGCGATATCGGATTGTTCGCCAAAAAGAAGTTTGTCGACCAGGCGATGTTTCCCATTCAAATTGCCGGGGCCGTGGGCGTACGGTTTCCGACCGGTTCGCACACAAAAACATTCACTGACAACAGCCGCATCAAAGTCGTTCGTCCGGATGTGGGCGGTACCGGTGCCCCGCCGACGCCGCCAATCAACACGCCCCTGTTGCTGTCAGACTTGGCGGCAGCTCCCCGGGCAGAGACGCCTTTTCCATTTAACAATGGTGTGTTCGGCCGATTTCATCCCGATGGCCGGATGCCGACTCCGTTGCAGCCTGGAACGGGCAGAGCAAGCGCCTTTTTAGGGATGTTCTTTACACGTGTCTTCCAGCAATACGAATTATTTGGTCGCAGTGCTATCCATGCTGGTGGAACCTACACGATTACATCGCCTTCGGACGGCATCGATCCGGGCGACAAGTTGGTGTTGTTTAGCTCGTTCGTCAAACCGGTCTGTCGCGACGTATTGTCACTTGATCTGAGCTTTGTCACTTTTTATCAACAATCCGACAGCTACTCAGGCCAAATCCCGGCGCCAAATCCCACCGACTCAGCGGGCAATACGGTCGCCAGCTGGGATACAGCAACCCACCTCACCTTCAAAATCGAAGATCGAGGGGCATTTACGGAGGGTTGGACAGGGTTTGTCGCACCAAGTGTCATCTATAGCCCCGATCCATCGATGCGTTTCACCATTAGCCCGTTGATACGTGTCATCACTCCAGAACTAGGCCCGGCGCCGGCATTCGTACTACGAGCCGCGGTGGAAACGCTTTGGTAGAGAATCGAATGAGAATCAAGATGAAGTCGAATCGATACGTTCTTTTGGGCATGCTGATCATCTGCGCTGCAACCCCCTGTTTTGGTCAGGCCGGGCCACGGGCTCACTTACAGCGTCTAGAGTACCCAGCCCTGGGAGAAGGAATGACGTTTTCGCAAAAAGTGAAAGCGGGATGGCCGACGCGCTGGGGTGAGTTCAAAATGAATCATCCACAAGGGTCCACCCTGAAAGTGAAGGGTCCATTAGAGATGACCAATCAGTTCGATTTGGCCACGTACCGCACGCCGTTGGAATCGAAGATTGTCAGTCGCCGCTGGCATGGCAGTTCGATGTATTTGGCGAACGAGCAATTTTACAGCAGCCATCCCTTTTGGCTGAACTTGGTTCGCGGCGGTTTTCCGGTGGCACACTCGCCACAATTGGAGTGGGTCATTCTCCGCGAAGCATATTGGTATTCCCGTTACATGTTGAGCCATGTCTCCGCACAGTCGCGCATGGGTGTTCACATGGTTCACGGGCCATACTGGCATCTCAAGGCGATGGAATACTATCACCGCAATCGCATTGTTCGCGACCGTGGCGAACGGGTTCCTTCCGGTAAAGATGTTCTCTTGGGAGTCTACGCGCCCCTGTATGCCAAACGGACCGGCTGGCCACGTATTTTTGAAGACGCCAATCCGACCATGCTCGACTACAAGTCGGGCGATCCTCACCTCACGTCTCCGCTGCCGCTTACCGACACTTTTGCCGACCCGATGAGCAACAAAGTGTATGGCTGGGGCGTGCCGGCCTACTACCTCGATTGGCGCAGTACCCGTTGGAATCATGACACGATCGATACCACAATCAACATGGGCGTCGTCGGTCAGCTGATGAAAAAGAAAGTCGCCTGGACAAGGTTTTTTTTCAGCAAGAACCACGAAGGCCCGGCCTACGGCGAACCCTGCCTTACGGTCACTCAGGTGGGGTCCAGCGCTGGCGATGGTTTCCGCGGCATCGGCCTGCTGCTTGGTTCGTTGAACGCCATGCTCGAAATCAAGGCGTCCCTAATTGCGGATGAAAAAGGCTGTCTGGGGGGAGTGAACCCAATTAAGTACGATCCCGCTTGCGGATTGAAGTACATTCCTCACGAGGTCAAACCAAACTTGATCTTTAACGGTGATCTACCGATTCGGCCGAACGCTTATGATCCGCTCGATCTTTCCAGCCAACTGTGGGATCAGGCGTCGTTGCTCTGGGCATTTGCCGATTACTACGAGCAATGCTTTCGTTTTCAAACAACTTCAGATCAACCTGTGGCCGTGTTTTCGACCGATCCACCCGTGGATGGCGGACTGGTGGAACAACGTACCTATCGTGTGGCACTGGGACTGTCCAATCTCATTGTCAAGAACATGGAGGCCATGCATATGTGCTCGGGTGTGTTGGCGTCGTGCTGGACGCCAGGGCGCGGAACCGGGCAAACCGTTTCGATACAGGATTCGTCGATGGCCATCGTCGCTTTGGCCGCGTACAACCATTTGCTCAAATCGCACGGTCGTGACCCCTACCCAGAACTTCGACAGCTTGCTCGAGCGATGGCCGAATCGCAAGCCGAATTTCTGCTTACCGTGCAGAATCCGGATGGTTCGTTTTTCCAAAGACATTGCATCAGCGATGAATCTGGACGAGGCGGCAATACCCGCATGCGCGACCAGTTTTTCGGGATTCGCGCGCTCTGCGCAGCCTATCAGTTGACCGGCAGCCAAGAATATCTGGAAGCCGCAACACGTACCTGGAACTTGCTCAATACACAATATTGGAATGAAATCACGGGCCTTTATCGAAGCGATCTGTGTAGCGATGTGGCCGTGTATCATCCGGTCGACTTGGCTGCGGCGTTTGGAGCGATTCGTGAAATCACTTTGGCCTCCCCTGCGCACCTAGCTCGGCCATTGTTGGAGCGGTTTGCTCGGTTTTGGGTTCAAGCGATGAACAACAGCGGCATGCAGATGTCGGAGGACCACAATACGGGGGAAATTTCTTTCGGGCTGATTTGTAAGGATCACGATGAGGATGGAATTCCGTACATCACCGCCAGCCATGGGTCACATGGAATCGCGCCGATTCCAGCTGGAACGATTGCGATCAATTTGGGACCGCGAAACAACCCGCGCTTCGCTAACATTTGCGGCGAGCCCTATCGACCTTGTCGCACTGTGGCTGCTATTTATGAATCGAACTCTCAATTGGGCAGCGTATTGCTTCCAGAGAATCTTCCCCATGGTGGTACGGTCCTAACACGCTCAACGATGGAGCGATGGGAAGCCATGCCGCATCGGCTAGCGCCGTCCAAACCAAATAAAATCGGTTCCAATCTGTCGGGACAGGAAATTTTTCGACGCAACTGTGTTGTCTGCCACGGTCAGCGGGGCCAGGGTATTTTTGGTGCTTCTCTTAAACAGGCCATGTTCGAGTACTCCAAGAAGTCCGTAATCAATACGATCACAAAGGGTCGATTGGCCCTTTCCATGCCTCCATGGGGCAACGGTGTGGACGAGTTGAATGTCGTCGATACCGACGAGCAGTTGTTGCTCGGAAATGTCTTGACCGAGCAAGAGATCGAACGGGTCGCCAGTTACATTCAAGGCAGACTGGCCGACAAATACCAACAAACACAGACTCTGGAAGCCTATTTGGACGCTCCAGAGAATAACGACTCGGAAGAGCTGCCTCGGCAGACGCGTATCCCAACGGCGTACCGGTTCGATAAACATCGTTCAGGCATTGCCCAGGACCCCACAATTCTACGTTAACCGCAGAGCTTGGTGTGGTAGAGAAAGAGCCAAAATTACCGCCGGCTTAGCGCGAAATCTTGCACCGTCGTTTGACCATCGTGAATAACGATTTCTACTGTTTGCGATTTGAGCCTGCGACGGTTCGGATACCAGGCCTTCAGCGAGTAGCTGCCTGCTGGAATGTCGTCGATTTGGTAGATGCCCTCGGCATCAACCACAACGAAGAACGGATTCTGCAATACTACGATGTGGGCTGCCATTTCTGGGTGAACTTTGCAGCCGAGCGGGACAACACCTTCTCGTTCGTAGGTAAACTCACGCACTTCGCCCTGCGTCCAAGTTCCCAGGCTATGGGTCTGATACGATCCATCTTTGGTTTCTAGCCACATCACGTTGTGTTTCACTCGATCTCTATTGGTGAATTGCACGGTCGAGCCCTTCACGATCGGCAACACCGTGGGAGCAAACATCAGTTGTTTCGTATCCATCAAAAAGGGCGAGGTCGCTGGGGGGAAATCCCCAGGGACTTTCATGACATAGACCAGTACGTTTTCTGGTGTGCTGACTCCTGTCACCGAAATGGTACCACGCACAACACCACTTTTTGCGTAGACGCCGCTCATCGCCAGTGAACCAATGATCCAGCTAGCGATTGAAATATTGATGTACCGGGCGAAATTCATAGTCTCCACTTTCGATAAAGATGTGCAACTAAAGATGCACAACGGCCTTCTTCTCCGGAAAACCTCTCTGGTTGGCGCATCGTCGTCCTCGAAAGGATAACTCGCGGCCACATGGTTCACCCCTCTCCAAGAGATTAGGAGTGTCCAGAAACCGAGCCATTACTGGAATAAGCGCCTGCGTCGGTCAATTCGCCACCAACGGAACAATCGGTACTACCTCGATTTTTTCTGTTTCTGCCAGAGACTACCCGGGCCCGATTTGGCAATGTGCAAGGTAACCTTACAAGTCAATACAAGAGGTCTATGAACATGAAAAAGAGGAAATGGGGTACTCACCACAATCATCTAGCCAGCCGGTAGGTTTTACCAAGTCGACCGCCAATATGAAAAAGTACATCAATCGATGGCGTCGATGGGCTTGGCGCTACCGGTATGTTTTGGCGATCACTCCACTCGTCGCCTTAATGGTTGTCCTTTCATTTGCGTTACTTTGGCAACAACGCCAATCACTGGGCCAAATGGCCAAGGATGTCTCGTCGATGGCAGACGAAATCCAGAAAAAACAACAAGAGGCCCTGGGTACTGTCGAACAGAACGAAATCAAATTGGCCCAATCAGCACTGCACACCAAGGCGGTCAGCATTACCAACATACTGGCGAACCTGGTGCGCGACCCTCTGGCCGTCGATCGAGTCATTGCCCTAGATTACTATTGCCAACAAGCTTGTGAAGATCCAAACATCCTGCTGAGCTACGTCTCCTACGAAGATGGCGAACTTGCCAGCACCTTCTGCAATGGCGAAGACGACTTTATTCGCAAGCATACGCCTGAAATCGATGACCTTAATTTGAAAAAGGTCTTAGCTTTCTTGGACCCGTTGGACTATCTTCTGCGCGTCAGTGTTAACATCGTACTTGATGACGAACTGCTTGGCAAAGTAGTGACCATTGTCAACATTTCGACCGACATTCAAAGCACTAGCAATTTTAGTGCATTCGCAAAAGAGACCGAAACACTGTTTGATTATATCGAAAAGGGAGTTGCTAAAAAAGCAAACGAGGCGGGATCTCAAGGTATTACCATCGGTGTGGTCGCTATCTCAATTGCTTCGGCACTTACGCTTGCTGTTGTCTTTGTGCTTGTTGAACTGGTCAATTCCCGAGAATCCGCGGAGGTAGCCAACCAAGCCAAAAGTGAATTCCTCGCCAACATGAGCCACGAAATCCGAACTCCCATGACGGCCATCCTTGGTTTCACCGAAATCTTAGTCAATGAAGAAGGAATCGAGCATGCCCCGGCCCATCGAGTCGAAGCTTTCAAAACGATTGAAAGAAATGGCAAGTTTCTGATCGAGATCATCAATGACATTCTCGATCTTTCGAAGATCGAATCGGGCAAGCTCGGGGTGGAATTAATCAATTGCTCACCAGGCCAAATCCTAACCGAAGTGTCAACTTTGATGAAAGTACGGGCCAATGCGAAAGGTTTGTCGCTCGAAATCAGATACGAGGGGCCTATCCCTCGTAGCATCCGGTCCGATCCAATTCGGCTACGGCAGATTTTCATTAATCTTGCTGGCAATGCGATAAAGTTCACCGAAGTCGGCAATATTGTTTTCGTGGCACGACTGGTGGACGGTGAAACGAAATTCCCGAAGATGCAGTTCGATATTGTTGACTCTGGTATCGGCATGACCGAAGCTCAAACAGAGAAAGTTTTCCAACCGTTTGTGCAGGCCGAAACTTCGACCACGCGCAAATACGGTGGAACCGGACTGGGTTTAGCGATCAGCAAACGCTTGGCAGAAATGCTTGGTGGGACGATCACTATCCAAAGCACCTATGGTGAAGGCAGCACATTTTCCATCACGATATCTACTGGACCGTTGGCAGGCGTAGAAATGGTTGAGGGTCCAGCCGAAGTGGCAGTGCCTTTGGCATCGAATAAGCCATTGTTAGTGGAGAAATCGCAACAACTTGGTTGCCGAGTGCTACTGGCGGAGGATGGGCCAGACAACCAACGTCTCATTTCGTTTGTATTAAAGAAGGCCGGCGCCGAGATGACCATCGCCGACAACGGCCAGATCGCCTTCGACCTCGCCATAGCAGCACGCGATGAGGGAAATCCTTTCGGCGTAATCCTGATGGATATGCAGATGCCGGTGCTGGATGGCTATCAGGCCACACGACGACTACGAGAAGAAGGATACACTCAACCCATAATCGCCCTGACTGCTCATGCGATGGCGACGGATCGCCAGAAATGCATTGATGCTGGGTGCGATGATTACTCCATCAAACCGATTGACCGCAAGAAGCTGATCGCGTTGGTGTCTCAGTACGCCACTCAACCAGAACTCCACCAGTCCAATGAGGCCCTGTCGAATTAGGCGCCTCTGGTCGCAGTCTCCCATGCTCAACCCTTCGCAACCTTTGTACTTCCATCCTTGGTAGAGTGTGTTATGTCATCGGGGATACAGCCCTATGGCAGAAACGAAAATTGGCTTGCTGCGGGAGATGTGCACGACCTCCGTTGGAAAAGGCACATTGTAAAGATCATCTTGTGGACACTCCAACACAGACTGGGAAGTTGAGCAAGAGCTCCATACTGGCCGTGAGTTCGTGCTACTAGCAAAGATTAAAGAGTGTCAAAACCCAACTCTGCGTGAGACGCGCCATCAACCGACCCCTTTTGACATAGTTCTAATGGGCGGTTGGGAATGGTACGATCAACCGGCATCTCTTTCAGTCCGCGATGTGTCCGCCAACTTTAGCTAACGTCCGTTTCTGGCGTCGGATGTGCACGCCGCCGTACGATAATGGACGTTACAGCGGGCCTCTATCAAGCCGCAATCCGCCGTCTGCTCAGTGCCAAGCAGAGTGCGACAAGGGATTTCCGTTAACGTATGTGCATCCAACCCCATAAGTTCCAAAGGAATATAGTTGCTGAGACTGGTACAGCAACCGCTAGGAAGGCAATGATCGCGTTACTGCGGCGGCCCAAGATTGACGGATGCCGAGCGGGTGTAGAATAATACCCTTGAAAGGAATCCTCATGAGTGAAGCAGAATCTCCCGTAACCTCTAAGCCATCACCTAAGAGCCGTCGATATCCAG
>JBDOMT010000425.1:0-2181 GCA_039831705.1 Pirellulales bacterium
CCTGGTGGAACAGCGCAACACACGTATTGCCGATCAGTGGAAAATGGTTAGCTACGAGGTGCAGGTTTCGGCTGGCGTAAAGCCGGTCGCCACGATCACCTTGAGTCGGGCAGAGGAGTCTTATTCCTGTACTGAGCAAGGGGGAGATGGTCCACTCGACGCCATTTTTCGAAGCATTGAAAAGATCACGGGAAAATCAGTCATCGTCCGTGATTTTCGCGTGCAAAGCGCGACTCGTGGAAAAGATGCCCAAGGAGAATCCATTCTCGAAGTGGAGTATGAAGGGAAAAATTATCGTGGTCGGGGAGTTTCCACCGATACGGTCGAAGCGGCGGCTCGGGCGTTTCTCAATGCCATCAATCACATCGAGATTGGTGCCGGCTGTGCCCCCTTGGCTGAACGTGGCAGGACGGTGTGAGTGCAGAAAGTCCATCCCATTAACCGGTCAACGCTGTTTAAGCTTCCACAGACGCAGTGCTATTTGGACTCGTAGCAGAATGTCATTACATTTTCGGGCTAGCCCACAAATGCTAGCGAGTAGAATACCCAGCCACTCACGGCGGTAAGGAACATGTCCCATGCCGCCAACCTGGCCCAGCGGCGGTGGCTAGCACTGTGGGAGTTGGGGGCAACCGGGTTCGGAAAACGCCGCAAGGCAAGTACGAGGACCGTGGGCCACAGCACCACGGTGGTAAGGGCAAAAAACAAGTGAATCCAAAGCGCGGTCCAAACGGCTCTGGATGCCGATCCCCCAAGGATACCCGCGGCACGGTCTTCCCAACCATGTAAGCGAATATCAGTTTCAAAGGCGGTAATAGTGACCGCCAGAGCCACGGCCAAAATAAGTTGTATCCGTTTATGAAGCGCGTAACGCTGGTGGTATTTGACCTGGCGAATGCTCCAGCCCATCACGACGACCACTACCACCATCGCCACCACCACCAGGTCAACCATGAGCGAGGCTCGAGTTCCCAAGAATCCATTCCAGCCGGGAAATTCCATAACTAGGCTCAGCAGAGTGAAAGGGCAGTGGCGAAAGACAAAAGCACAGGCAATTTAGGGCCTATCCGATTACCGGTCAATGTAAGATAGTCCCCAGCACGTAGGCGGTTGTGGAACAAGCTCTAAGGAAGATACCAAGAGCCCGTTGGCGTAGCCACAGAATCAGAGTAATCTGTATGCTAGTAGTAAGGGTAGGATGATTACGTGATCGCTTGATAGCAATAAGGCCGTTACGAAACGGAAAAAATCTGCTATACGACAGATGCAGGTAATGCTAGATACTGTTAGGTGTTAAAATAAGTACATGCGGCCGAGTGGCGGAATTGGCAGACGCTCTGGACTTAAAATCCAGTGCCTGTAATGGGCGTACGGGTTCGAGTCCCGTCTCGGCTACTGAACGGTTGTGCACTATATCGCACGCACTCGCAGGCCCCTGCAAAACAGGGGTTTTTGCGTTGGTGGGTTGATTGGTTTGCGGCTCCGTGCAAGGTGATTCGTGCAGGTGCTGCACCGGATTCTGCACCGCCTTGGCAAAGTGCCCATCATGTACCTGCAAGTAATGCTTCCGTGCCACTTTGGTTGTGTTACCCATCCAGGCTGTAACGACATGACTGGGAAACTCTTCTTCCAATTCAGTATGTCTTGTTGAGCGTAAATTCTGAAAGGGCTTGGGCCAACGCTCCAGTCCAGCACGATCAATGATCCTGCCAAACCCAGTACGCCAGTTAGAACTGTCCGTCCTGTACTTCTGGATAATATGCTTTGCCCCTTCAAGTGCCGCATCGAATGCTGCTTCCAGATGTGGCTTCAATTCGGGGAAAATTGGTACCATCCGCAATACGCCCCCTGGAAGTCGTTTGGTTTTGGGTGAGTGCACTCGCAACCTGCTGTTCTCCCAGTCAACATCATCCCATGTCAGTTGCAGGTGTTCTGATGGACAACGCAGTCCACCGAACCGGCAGAGGGCAAAAATTAGCCGCCATTCCTGATCTGGGCAGGCAGCAAATATCTTTTCGCTGTCTTTCAAAGTAAGGAAGTGGAACTTCTCAGGGTTTGCATGAATGGTAGCCTCCTGATCAGCAAACGGATTGCTGGTAATCAGGCTATCACGTACGGCTGCGGTGAAGAAAACCTTGGCAACCGCAATATGCTTGCGTACTGTGTTTTCCTCTCTAGGCT
>JBDOMT010000046.1:0-9386 GCA_039831705.1 Pirellulales bacterium
AGGCAGCGCGGGCTAACCCGGATATTTCATCCGTTTCGTCGCGAGGTGTTTGAAGTCCTTTCGTGGCAAGGCATGTGAGGTTTGCGACCGCAGGCGTGTTTTTTACACGTTGAGGATCGCAGACCGAAACCAACGCAGCCACGGATGGACTTGGGACGCCGCAGCAGAAACGGATGAAATATCCGGGCTAAGCGTCTATGCCACAACGCAGTCATTACAGACAAATTTCGAGTAACTGACCCATGAATCGAATGGCTCTTATCTCTGTTGGGACTTTGCTGACCATGGCGTGGCTTTTGTCGATAGGTTGCACGGGCCCCATTTTTCGCAAACAAAGCCCAGAAGATAGTCTGTTTGGCAGTGAAGAACCTCAAATTACTTTGGTAGGTGATGTGGCGCATCCCTATGGGTTGGGTTACATGAAAGTTGAATCGGTTGCTCTGATTACCGGGCTGGCAGGCACCGGCGAAGACCCTGCACCTTCTCCCCAACGGGCTGCAATATTGGCAGAAATGAATCGCCGCGAAGTTGACAAACCCAACCAAATACTCGCTTCTCCAAGTACTTCACTTGTCGTTGTCCGTGGGTTTCTGCGGCCAGGCAGCCAGAAAGGTGATCGATTCGACGTAGAAGTCCGCACAACTTCACAAAGCGACACCACCAGTTTACGTGACGGTTGGCTGATGGAAAACTACTTGACGGAGATGGCCGTGTTAGGGTCTAAAATTCGCAAAGGTCATGTGATGGCCACCTCCTTTGGTAATGTGCTTGTTGACCCATCCGCTGACGCGACTAAATCACCCAAACTCGCAATTAAAGGTCAAGTCTTGGGTGGTGGCGTGGCACGAAGATCTCGCAGTCTGGGCCTGATCATCGACACAGAAAAACAATCGGCTCGCTTGAGCCAGCAACTGGGCAAAACGATTAATCGTCGATTCCATACTTACGTGGACGGTCGACAAGTAGGCATCGCCAACCCAAAAACGGATGAATTCATCGAAATTATTCTCCACCCGAGGTACAAGGATAATGTAGGCCGGTTTATGCGAGTCATCCGCAATATTGCGATTAAAGAAATTCCTGCTGCTCGGCAAGCACGCTTGATACTTCTGGAAGATCAACTACTCGATCCACTCACCACAGCAATTGCCGCAGTGCGTCTGGAAGCTATTGGCGACGACCAGGCTATTGAAATACTTGAAAAAGGCTTACTCACTGAAGATCCTGAAATTCGCTTCTATTCCTCGGAAGCACTCGCCTATTTGGATGTCACCAAGGCAGTGGAACCACTGGCTCAGGTGGCAAGAGATGAACCTGCTTTGCGCGTCAATGCGCTGGCGGCGTTGAGTACGATGGATGATGCCGCAGCTTACGAAGCGTTGCGGAACTTGCTGGACACTAAAAGTGCGGAAACACGCTACGGAGCATTCCGCGCTTTATGGACCATGTCACCCAACGATCCCTTTGTGCATGGTGAAATGTTGGGGGACCAGTTCAGCTATCACCAACTTGATGTCGAAGGACCTTCGATGATCCACGTCACCAAAAGTCATCGGCCGGAAGTCGTCCTCTTTGGCAAGGAACATATTTTCCAACTACCACTAGTCGCCGACGCAGGAAAAAACATCCTGGTCAATGGACTGAGTGGGGCAAAAATCACAATCAGTCGCTTTGATGCAAATGCGCCTACCAAGCAACGGACAGTTTCCACAAATGTCGACGAGGTAATTCGAGCAATTGTCGATCTGGGCGGCAGTTATCCAGACGTGGTGCAATTGCTGCAACAAGCCAAAGAAAGTGGATCATTGGCTTGTCGCTTCCGTGTCGATGCTCTGCCTAAATCAGGACGCCAATTTTTGCGAAGCTCGGACTCTCTAGAAGTTTCGGGGAGCAATGCTAGTTCGGCAAAAAACCGAAATAATCCGGACAATTTGGATACCGTTCAGAGTGAACCCTACGAATTGGCAACTCCCCAACCTGAGTTATTTGGGAGGAAGTAGTGCTCAAAGCCCTCGAACTCTCAGGCTTCAAGAGCTTTGCCGATCGATCTCGGCTTGAGTTTCCCATAGGCATTACCGTCATAGTAGGGCCCAATGGTTCCGGCAAGTCGAATATTGTCGATGCGATAAAGTGGGTACTTGGCACGCAAAGCGCCAAAGCATTGCGTGGCAAGGAAATGTCTGATGTCATTTTTAGTGGAACACAAGGGCGTAAGCACGCCAACTCTGCGGAAGTGTCCCTTATCTTTGACAATTCGAATGGTTTGCTAGACTTCGATGCACCAGAAGTCCAGGTAACCCGCCGGGTCTATCGCAGTGGTGAAAGCGAATATCTGATCAATCGTCAGCCTTGCAGACTTCGGGATATCCGCGACTTGTTTGCTGGCACTGGTGTCGCCGGTGGAGCTTACAGCATTATTGAGCAGGGTAAAGTGGACGCCCTATTGCAGTCGTCTCCTCATCAGCGACGCCTCATTTTTGAAGAAGCTGCCGGCATCAGTCGATTCAAGCAGAAACGGGATGAGTCTGGTCGACGCCTTGATCGTGTTGAACAAAATCTACTGCGACTTTCCGACATTGTGGATGAGTTGGAATCTCGTCTGCGCAGTGTCCGTTCACAAGCGGGACGAGCAAAAAAGTATAAAGAGCGGTCCGATCGACTGTGGGCTTTGCGGACTCAAGTAGGCCTGGCCGATTGGCAAGAGCTGTCTGCAAAAATTGGACATCTTCAAAAGCAGATCCTACTCGTACAGAATGGTTGCCAAGTTCCTGAGCAACGTCTGTTGGAAGAAGAAAATCTTCTTACACAGGCCGAACTTGAATCGGATCAACTGCAACAGCAAATGACCGCGCACCGAGATCAGTGTGGTACTGCTCGTGAACGTATTGCTCAATGCGACTCTACTCGCAGCAGTCAATTGGCACGCAGTGATGAGTTATCGCAAGAAGCTCAACGGCTCGAACTTCAACTTTTAACAATGACATCACGGGTAGGTGATTCACAGCAGTTGGTATCTGAAACTCTCAAAGAACTGAAAAAAACCGAATCGCAATTTTCCAACCAACATCAAGACCTTCAGCATGGGCAAACTCAACTGCAGCAGACTCAAGACAATTTGGACGTAATTCGAGAACAAATTGACCATTGGCGATCTCAACATACCGATGCTGTCCGTAATGCGGCGTTGCTAGACAATCAAATCGAAAGTCTCAATTCACAGCAGCAAACTGCCATCGCATCTAGCGAGCGATGTGGCAAACAAATCGAAATATTCGAAGCGAACCGTATTGAATATGTCCAGCAATTGGACAATGTACAGGCCGAACATGGAAGGCTAATTCCAGCGACAGAAAAATCAAACCGTCATCTTGAGGCAGCTCAACAAAAGCTACGCCAAGCTCGAACGCAACTAGCAGGATCGCAAAAACAACTGGCCGAATTGCAAGGACAGTTGACTGGAGCACGCGAGCGAGCGATTGTCTTGGAAGAGCTAGAACGTCGTCTCGATGGACTAAGTGCCGGAGTAAAAGAAGTACTCAAGCTAAAGAACGAAAATCCACAAGGTCCCTTTCAGGAAGTGTTGGGGGTCGTGGCGGACCTATTGCATGTCGATATCGATACTGCCCCTCTGATAGAAATCGCGTTGGGTGAACGAGCCAACCATCTGGTCGTACAGCATTCGTCTCCCTTACTCGATCAACTACTTTCGAACCACAACCAATTGCCAGGCCGCGTTGGATTTTTACGACTGGACGTACCATCTTTAAGCAACGTCGTCGACCGTGTCAATCTTTCCACCGAACCCGGTGTTATGGGCCGTGCAGATCAATTCGTGGAAACTTTGCCAGAGCTGGCAAAATTAACTCGACGTCTCCTTGGTCGCTTTTGGTTTGTGGACACACTAGCTAATGCCATGCAGTTGGCAAATGGCTTCGGACGCGGACTAAACTTTGTGACAGTCGCCGGCGAAGTCGTCCACACAGATGGTACTTTGATCGTTGGCACACGACAAGCGACTACCGGTATTCTATCACGCCGAAGTGAATTGCGCAGCTTGCAGTGTGAAATTAATGAGATAGAGAGTCAACATTCCAGCTTACTTGTAAAGTGCCGTGGACTCGATTCTACAATTGTCAAAGGTGAACAGTTGACTCAACAGATGGCGGCGGAACATGCACAACTTACTGAACAACTAGGGGAAGCACGTTTGCAATTAAGTTCATCACAAGTTCGTCTTGAGCAATGTCTCAATCAGTTAAACGAACTCGCAATACAACGTGACACCGCAGCCAACGCATCCGTGGAGGCCTTGGACCACTTACAGAAAACACATCAAGAACTAGAGCATTGCCAGCGAGAATTGGCGCATCTGGAAACTTCGCTACTGACAGGCGCTCAGCAAACAGCTCAATTCGAACGACAAATCGCAAACTGCCAACGCGATGAGGCAGATCAGCGAGTGGCCTTAGCTCGCAGCGAACAACGTCGTGATGGGCTGCAACGTCAGATAGATCAATTACGTCGAGATCATGACGAACGTGATCGTGCGTTGATCGAAACGCGGAATCGTGTTGAAGAATGCCACCAGCAACGTCATGTACTCTTGAATTCCGTACTGGATCTGACCACCGAACTGGCGGAACTTTATCGAACAGTCGAAACCTTCACCTCCTTGGCTGACAGCAAACAGTCCGAACTTCGAAGCCTTCGTTCCAACCGGAAAGTACGCTTACAAAACGTCGAAAAAATTCGAGAGCACCTACTGCAACAGCAAAAACAATTGAGCAAACTTCAACTCCAGACGCAACAAAATGAGCAGTTGCGAGAATCACTTGCTGAGCGCATGCAAGAAGATTATCAGATTGATCTGGCGACTATTGCTGCATCAGAACTCACCGATACCTTGCCCGACAGGGATGTTACGGACCAGGAAATCAATCGTCTCCGCCACCAACTACAAAATATTGGCCCTGTGAATCTGGAATCATTGACGGAACTGGAAGCTCTTGAAGAACGATATGAGGGGCTTTCCCAGCAGCATCAAGATTTGTGCGTGGCAAAATCTCAATTAAAAGAACTTATCACACAGATCAATACAGACAGTCGCCAGTTATTCATTTCGACGATTGAAGTTATTCGAAACCATTTCCAGGAACTATTTCGCAACTTATTCGGTGGTGGCGAAGCAGACATTGTGATGGATAGCGATAACGATAAGAACGGGAATATCGATGTCCTGGAGTGTGGGATAGAAATTATCGCACGACCACCAGGAAAGCAACCTCGTAGCATCTCACTACTTTCTGGAGGTGAACGCACCCTTACATGCGTCGCCTTGCTGCTGGCTATTTTCCAAAGCCGACCAAGCCCTTTCTGTATTTTAGACGAAGTAGACGCAGCTCTGGACGAAGCGAATATTGACCGTTTTACTGAAGTGATCAAGCAGTTTATGAAGTCGACCCAATTCGTTGTGGTGACTCATTCCAAACGTACAATGGCCTGCGCCGATACTCTCTATGGCATCACCATGCAAGAATCTGGAATTTCGAAACGAGTCTCCGTACGCTTCGAGGATGTCGGAGCGAATGGCCAAATTCGCAAGGCAGCTTAAGATAGTGTTGAGAGTTGAGTGTGGGGAGTAGGAACCCTACAATCGCAATAATCCATATTTCTGATCTCTCAACACTCAACACTCAACACTACACACTCAACACTTCCACTGTTCTACCAATCTTTCTAAAGTCTACCCCCCATTTGTATCGACAACTACTATCGGAAGGATTGTTATCAGCAGCACCAACCCTGAAAGGGTTCCGCGGCCGCTGTCAACAATCTGCAGGGGGGAGCCTGCCCGTCCGTACTACACGGCACTGATATCAGTCGCTGAATTACTGCGCATTGGTATCAGCATGCTCTCTTGCTACCAAAGTTTTTGTCTGCTGCCTTGAATTCGACAGATTGAGGTAAATTTCAGGATTGTGGAGAACAGGATGTAAGTTCCCCAATTTAACGATTTTCACCAATCCCCGAGTGCAAGCATAGCCGATAGAGAGTGATGAGTAAGGCGAGGATCAGAAGGACCTGAACCAACCCAACCCACAATTTACTAGCACCACGCGGACCCAGGCGTCACTAATTACACGGCATGACCCCATTGGCGGAAGGGATTCACCACGCCAAGTCGTAAGAGGCGCAACCAAGTGAGGTGCTTACGCTCCAGGATACGAATGCCTGGAGCTTGACCAGCGTTTTACGCAAGACATTATTGGAGTACCCGTGATGAAGGTCTTTACAACTGGTCAGGTCGCCAAGATCTGCAAAGTGGCCCCGCGCACGGTCAGCAAATGGTTTGACTCAGGGCGATTAAAGGGCTACCGAATTCCTGGTTCACAAGACCGGCGTATTCCCCGCGAGTACTTGATCAAGTTCCTCAAAGAACATGGTATGCCACTGGGCGATCTAGAAGACGAGGCTATGGCCAAAGTCTTGATCGTGGCCCAGGATCAGGTCTTGATCGAGAACCTCAAACGTGAATTGCCGGCCGAAAAGTCTTTCCGCAATGCTACAGCAGCAAGCGGTTTTGAAGCTGGAATTAAGGCAGAGAGTTTTCACCCCGATTGCATTATTGTTGATTTTTCAATCGGTCAGGTTGAAGCTTTGCAAATTTGTCAAAACTTACGACGAAGCAATGATTTTGCCGAAACGATCCTGATTGCTTTACTGCCCGATGACGGCACTACCGCAAGCTTCGATCGATCAAGCATCAACGAAACGTTCAAAAAACCGTTTGATTCCGCCTTGTTGGCTGAACGACTACGAACTCTGATTGGCGCTAAAAAGGAGTTGGTCTGAATAAGTGGCCGATTTTATGGTGCTTTAGCCGTCGGCTGTGAATAACCGGCGGATACACATAGTCGCAAGGACTGTTGAAGGAGTCAACTTGGATTGGCAGGCGTCTCCCGTGCCTGTTCGTTCTTTCCTCGCACAAGCAAGCTTGGTTGCCACGGCAACCAGGCTTGTTTTTTTTGCGAGTCAAGAGTATCGAGTCCAGAGAGCAAAGAAAGTGAATTGCAAGGGGAAAGACGTTCACCAAATCTTTTGCCTCTAGACTTTCAGTCTTAGACTCTAGACTTACTGACTCTCAGCTCTAGACTTACTGATTCTCAACTCTGGAAGCTATCTAGATGACTGATACCCCATCCACAATCGACTCCTCTGCGCTCATCTCCGAAGCCTATGACCCACAACTGCTGCAACAGGCAGGTAAACGATTGGCTGATTTGGTAGGCCAGCACTTCCAGAAGGTCGAACAAGCGCAGGGCCCCGTATTAAATTGGAATACACCAGCCAGCAATATTCAAATGGCCCAGAAATGGCTTCAACAAGCCGATCTGACGGGTAATTCTCTCACTGAATCAGGCAGAGAAGGACGACTTGCTCGTTTCGAGCAACTAGCACGGATCAGTCTACAACGTGGGCAAAACCTACATCACCCTCACTATGTCGGTCATCAAGTGCCTGCTTCTCTGCCGCTCGCAGCCCTATTTGACACGATCGGTTCGTTAACCAATCAAGTGATGGCCATCTATGAGATGGGACCTTGGGCCACGGCTGTAGAACGCACCGTGGTTGACTCTTTGGGAGAGGCAATTGGCTATCCGCGTGGTAGCTTTGGAGGCTTAATCACCTCCGGTGGCTCGATTGCCAATTTGACAGCCTTACTCACCGCCCGTAATGTGTGCCTGAACAAAAGCTGGACTGCCGGATTAGCCGGCGGGCAGACAACCTCTTCCTCCACTCCGAAACCTGTGCTGGTAGTGCATGCTGACGTGCACTATAGCGTGACTCGTGCTGCAGGAATTCTCGGACTTGGAACAATGCAGATAATCCATGCACCACTCGACTCCTGCCGCCGCATGGACACGGGCCAACTCCACTCCATATTGACAGATCTGCAGGTCACCAAAACACCGGTAGTGGCCGTCGTTGCGGCTGCTTGCGCCACTCCGGTCGGTGCATTTGACCAACTTCACGATGTGGCTGATATTTGCCAACGACATCATGTCTGGCTTCATGTAGACGCGGCACATGGCGGTGGCGCCTGTTTGAGTAAAAAATATTGCCATCTCATTTCGGGACTACAACGAGCAGACAGTGTCGTCTGCGATGCCCATAAAATGCTCTTCATCCCAGCACTTTGCGCTTTCGTTTTCTATCGCAACGCATCACATCGATTTACCACATTCCAGCAAGAGGCCCCCTATTTATTTGATCCTTCCATAACGGACATGGCTGAGTATGACAGCGGGTTAGTGAATCTGGAGTGCACCAAACGTGCTGCGGCCATGGGACTGTGGGGGATCTGGTCGCTGTTTGGCCAGGAGTTGTTTGCGGCACTAGTTGATAAAACCTTTGACCTGGGAGCATGGTTTTATGAATTGCTCTTGAATGAACCAAACTTTGAGCCTTACTGTAAACCTCAATGCAATATTGTCGTATTTCGTTATTTGCCTTCTGCAATCCAAGAGGCTCACCCCGAAGTGATCGACCAATTTCAATTGCGACTGCGACGTAGAGTAATCCGCTCAGGTGAGTACTATCTGGTCCCCAGTGTCTTGGATGGTCGCAACTACTTGAGGACAACTATTATGAACCCACTCACGGGGCAAGACCATCTCAAAGGGTTACTAGAGTGCTTGCGCAGACATGGAGAAGTTATGAGGCGTGAAAAGAGTTATTAGGCGCGAATTATTGGAAAAAAACGTAACACTTTACTCGAATCCATTCTTTTCTTTGCGATCTTTGCGAAAGTCTGTTCTTCGAAAAATTACAAGCAGATCACTACCCCTACTGAGGAAAACCGTGAATTCGAGTGAAGTCTTGCAAAAAAACAACATCCCAACTCGCGCCTTGGCTCACCCCCAGTTTATGTACCAACCTGAGTGAGAGAGTTGAGGGTAAGGCAGCTTGCCGGCTGGAGTGAGGGCGTAGCCCGAACGGAAGCAGGCAAGCTGGCGACGTACGCCGCAGGGGTCTGGTAGTCTATCGCCGAGTGTGGGCGTTGTTGGTTGTAATCGAGTTGCCATTGATCAATGACCCATCGAGCTTCTTCAAGGCTAAGAAACAGCTCACGATTGAGTAGCTCATCACGGAGTTTGCTATTGAAACTTTCCACGTAGCCATTCTCCCATGGACTGCCTTTAGCGATGTACAAGGTTTCTACTTCAGCCTGGTGTAACCATTTTTTGACTTTATGAGAGACAAACTCAGGGCCGCGGGCACCGACGCGCAGCGTTGGTCGGCTACGGATGTTTTCTGGGCGGCCGCGTAGAGCGAACAAGTAACGTAACGTATCCACGACTTCTTCGGCTTTGAACGATCGTCCC
>JBDOMT010000144.1:0-2174 GCA_039831705.1 Pirellulales bacterium
CAATCGCTCCCTAACGCTACGCTTGTTGTTGCGACACAATTGGGTACCCCAGGTGGCCTTGAAGACGGTGTCAGTCACCCGGCGGTGGGTGGCTTAGCTGGGCTTGTAAAAGGAATCCATACAGAGTCACGGGACCAGCGTCAGAATGGTTTCCATGCGGTTGTGGTTGATTTTGAGAAGATTGATGATTACGACGCGGTTGCTGAGGCTTTGGTCGACGAGGCCTGTAGTGCAACAGAAAACCCCGAGATTATTTATCGGAGTGGGCAGCGTTTTGCCGTGCGTCCTGTTAACAATCCGCTTGTTGAAGACTTGCCACCTGCTGAAGTAAGTGGGTGCTGGGTTATCACAGGAGGCGCGAGAGGGGTGACTGCTCAGGTTGCACGAGGCATTGGTCGATTTCCAAACACGGTGCTTCATCTTGTTGGTTCAAGTCCGGTGCCCACTGTTCACGATGAGTGGAAAAATCTTGACGCTGCTGGTCTCAGGAAACTTCGTGAAGGTGTGATGCGGGAGGCGTTAGCCAAAAAGGAGTTGCCTGCTGATGCGTGGGGGCGTGTTGAGAAAGCAATTGAAATCAATGCGACGCTAGAATCTTTAAAATCAGAAGGCATCGAAGCAACATACCATGCATGTGACGTGGGAAATCGCGAGGCATTATCGGAACTCTTGGAGCAAATCCGGAAAAAGTCAGGTCCAATTGTCGGTGTGATTCATGGGGCCGGCTTTGAAAAGGCATCACGTTTTTCCAAAAAGAAGCCGGAGCTCGTGCGCAGGACTGTAAGGGCAAAGCTTGATGGGGCCTTGAATCTTATGGATCTGACAAAGACAGACGCCTTGCGTAACTTTGTTGTGTTCGGATCAATTAGTGGTCGCTTTGGTGCGGTTGGACAGACGGACTACTGCATGGCAAACGAGGGTGTTGCCAAGCTTGTACGTTGGTATAGGCAACGTCGCCCTGAAGTTGCGTCTGTTGTCATTGCCTGGCATTCGTGGGACGACGTCGGCATGGCAGTTCGTCCGGAATCAAAATTTTCCAAGTCTCTTCTTAAACTTCGGTTTATGCCACCAGCGGAAGGGGTGGAGCACCTGCTTCGAGAAATGCAAGCAGGGTGCCCAGAACCAGAAGTTGTCATTACAGATTGGAGATATTTCAAGCTACGACATCCAGATCCGTTGTGGCTACCTGAGAGTCCGCCTGCAGCGAATCCTATTTCGACTCATTCAAAGCCTATTGCGAAACCGGATTCACTGGCGTCTGAAGAAAGCGAGTCTCCTTCGGTCCGCAGGCATGTCCTGCGCATGAGCGACGCGACTCGGGTATCTGCGGGCACACATTCCTTGTCTGGCCCAGTCCTTGTTGTTGGAGAGTGTGAAGATGCTGACGCAGTTGCTCGTTCTCTCAAAGCGGCGGGTGTACAGGTTGATCAGTTGTCGGCGCAATCCGATGAAGATCAGATTCTGTCTCGGCTCGATTCACTTCTGGAAGAAGGTCGAGCGAAAGATCTTCTCCTCCTCACAGGTCGTGAATATGCGGCTGGTGATATTCGTCACCGAAGCGACTGGGTTGACAGGCGGCAACAGGGAGTGGTGAAGACATTTCTGATTGCACAAAGATGGTTCACATGCCATGCAAAAAAACAGACATCCTGCTCGGCTGCAGCTTGGGTATCACTTGGGGGTGACTTTGGTACAAGTGAGTGTCCAAGAATGCCCGAAGGATTTGCTGTTGCTGGGCTGTTGCGATCAATTCGTATTGAAGCGGCATCCAAGCATTGGGCAGGTTTGAGAGTTGCTGTCGTTGATACTGCCCCGGCAATGGCCCCAGTGGAAGCAGTTCGTGTCTTTCTGGAGGAAGCCGGTGATCCGCAGGTAGCTGATGTTGGTTTCGATGTATTTGGTAAACGCCGAGTGCTCACGATTGAAGCTGAAAAAGTTTCTGCCCGGCCAGCGATCTCAGGTCCACAACGTGGGGCTGCATGGGTCGCCATTGGTGGGGGGCGAGGAATTACGTCGAGGCAGGCGTTTCATATTGCGGAACGTTTTGGTGTTCGCATGCATCTTGTTGGGACAACACCACTCCGTAAGGATCTTTTGCAAGAGAATGCATGGACACTGGACCAGAAAGAGTCGCTCAAAAAAACAATTACAAAGCAGGCTTTATCCAATAGACA
>JBDOMT010000449.1:0-2172 GCA_039831705.1 Pirellulales bacterium
AATGAAGTGCCGGATGACGAGGCGGGGGGAAGTATCCGCAGAGAGCAAATTTGGGATGTTGTAAGTTATGTGTTGTCTCTCCCCTACGAACCGCTCAGTCAAGGACCGCCGCAGCGCCAGGGGTCGAAGTACACGCCGCGATAGAAGGAAGTGCGAAAAGCAGCCAGCGTTTGTGATTGATTATGATTGTTAAATAGAAAATACCGTGTTGTGGATATTTAAAATATTAAATCGCTTCTCAACTTGAAAAATTGTATTTCAAGTCGAGAGGTGGGCGAAGAACCTGGAGTGCCAAGTGGCGAGATATTGGAGTTTATTGTTCTTGCTGGTGCCTGTGTTGGGAACGGCGCTTTTCGTGGTGGCCTACGATCAGCATAGTCAGCCGCTGTTGAATCACTGGTTTCCCAGAGACGTCTCAGAATACGGTCACGTGATTGACGGCCTGTTCATGGTGATTCTCTGGCTGACCGGTATCGTTTTTATTGGCACGGAGCTGACCTTGGTGTGGTTTATGTGGAAATACGAAGCGAGTGTCAGTAATGAACCGGCAAAATTCACACACGGAAGCCACAATGTTGAAGTCGTCTGGACGATTATTCCGGCGGCTACCTTATTGTTTATCGCGATTTACCAATTGAACGCCTGGGCAGATACCAAGGTTCGCGAACCGGATAACCCGGGAATGACCGTGGAGGTGGTGGGTCGACAATTTGAATGGCGTCTGCGTTATCCAGGTCCCGACGGAAGTTTCGATACGCCAGACGATATTTTTTCAGTAAATGAACTGCACGTTCCGGTGAATGAAGACATTCTCGTTCACCTCAAGAGTGCCGACGTCCTCCATGACTTTTTTCTCCCTAATTTGCGGGTGAAGCAGGATGCCGTACCGGGCATGAAGATACCAGTCTGGTTCCGTGCGACTGAAACAGGAGTGTTTGATTTGGTTTGTGCCGAACTGTGTGGTTGGGGGCATTACAAAATGAAGGGGCTTTTACGCGTGGAAAGCCGTGAAGATTTTAACGCCTATTTAGCCGAGTTGGCAGAAAAGCAGCACCTCTCGGCGATGGCTGTTGGAGAAGACGAATCATGAGTACCGCATCAACGACAGACTCTCATAATCACACATCCGGTGGCTTGAGTCACTTTATCTGGACCTATGTGTTTTCGAAAGATCATAAGATTATTGGTCTGCAGTTTCTGTTTTCCACGCTGGTCTGGTTTTTAATCGGTGGTCTTTTGGCCTTGGCCATGCGTTGGCAGATAGCCTGGCCGTGGGGTGAGGGCGCTCCGTTTGGTATTCAAGGAATGCCCATCCTGGGGAATTTGTTCTTTGCCGAACAGGGTGGCCAGATCTCACCCGAGTTTTACACCATGCTCTTTACCATGCACGCCACGGTAATGATCTTTTTTGTAATCATTCCGATTCTCGCGGGTGCTTTTGGAAACTATTTGATTCCACTAATGATTGGCGCCGATGACATGGCGTTTCCGACGCTGAATATGCTCAGTTACTGGTTCATGTGGCCTGCATTTATTGTGATGACAGCCGCCTTTTTCGTCGAAGGGGGTGGACCCGCTGCCGGTTGGACTTCCTATCCACCGCTTTCGGTGTTAACCGAAGCGGCTCCCGGAAGTGGCGCGGGACAGACTTGCTGGCTGGTGGGAGTGACATTGGTTGGTGTTTCTTCCATGATGGGGTCGGTCAACTATCTGACGACGATTCTTCAGATGCGTGCACCCGGAATGACAATGTTTCGCCTGCCGCTGACAATCTGGGCAATGTTCATTACGGCAGTGCTGCAGGCGTTTGCCTTGCCCGTGCTGACGGCCGCAGGCGTGATGCAGTTGACAGACCGCTTGATTGGGACAGGTTTCTTTCTGCCCGATGGGGCTACCGCCAATAACATGCCGATTGCCACCGGTGGTGGGCAACCGCTGCTCTGGCAGCACCTGTTTTGGTTTTATTCCCACCCTGCTGTGTACATCATGATTCTACCGGCGATGGGAATGGTGTCTGACATCATCAGTTGTTTCGCAAGAAAGCCCGTTTTTGGGTACAAGCCAATGGTTTACTCGATTGCAGGGATTGCCGGTTTAGGGTTCGTTGTCTGGGGACATCATATGTTTGTCTCCGGCATGAATCCGTTCCTTGGAATGACGTTCATGGTGGCT
>JBDOMT010000164.1:0-36523 GCA_039831705.1 Pirellulales bacterium
CCTGATATTGATTTCATCACCAGCCCCACCAGTTATTCGGGTCGAGATTTAGAGTTGGGCTACCCCCACGCCATGTCTTTGGTCGATTCGATCAAGCTCCACGGCAAGCTGTGGTTCGATGAGAACGACTTTCGCACTTTTCTGGCTAAGAATGTTCCTCCCAATTTTCCCGGTTACACAGATACTTTTGAAAAGACCGTTCTCTCGCAGCGGCGCTCTTTCGCCTGGACCTTTACCAATCGTATTGGCATGTGGTGGTTCGACATGGGTGGCGGTTGGTATGACGACCCTCGAATGCTCTCAGAACTGAAGCTGCTGAATCGTATTTCACATGCAAACATGAATGTCGACGGACGTAGTGTCGCTCAGATAGCCTTCGTCGTAGATGATCATGCTGCCGCCTATTTATCCACAAGCAACCCCTACAGTTATTCGGCACTGGTGAAGCAAATCAACCTACTTGGACACATCGGCGCGCCGGTCGAGATCGTCCATGTTTCTGATCTTGATCAACTGCCCGACTATCGTCTTTACATTTTTCCCAACCTTATCGCGCCGCGTGAAGTAGACCGCCAGCGGGTGGCACACAAACTGGCTCGCGGAGGCTCGGTACTCTGGATCGGACCGGCTGGGCTTTATCGCGAGGGCCGGATGGCAGATGAAAACATGGAAAACCAGACCGGCTTTTCACTTCACTTTGCAGAATCGCCAGCCACGTGGAAAATCACCCCCAGCGATGCCGCCAAGCGTTGGAACTGGGCTGTTCCGGCATCTTATGCTTGCGGTGGCGGCCCGCACATCGTACCGGTTGCCAGTGAAAGCGACGGCCAAGTGTTGGGGCGCCTGGCAGGCACCAAACTCCCGGCGCTGGTAGCCAAGCAACAAGGCAATAAGTTTGCTGTCTACTCCAGTATTCCTATGGTCCCCGTGAGTTTGCTGCGCGCCATTGCGGAGAAGGCAGGGGTCCATTGTTACAGCAGCGTAGGCGATATCGTTTGGGCCACAAAAGGGCTCCTGGCGATCCACGCAGGCGAAGCCGGGCCGCGGACGATTCATCTCACCAAGCCGCACCAAATTCGTAATCTTTGGAGTGATGAGATTCTCGCCGAGATGACCGATCGCATGGAATTTGATCTCGAGAAGCACGAGACCTTGCTGCTGCGGCTTGAGTAATTGTCGTCATTGGCGAGTTTGAATCGAAGTCGTTTCAGTGCCCGAGTCTTCATCGATTGTATGTCCTAGGACGTTTTTGTCTCTGTTGTGTGAGTAGCGAGGCCGCTCGCCTGGTCGAACAGCTCCACAGGGTGCGTTCTCCACCAGTTGGCGATGGTTGATGCGGTAATATTCATCACTGGTCCGAAAACGATCGGGGCAAGTCCGAGGGTGGCGACTTTTTTCAGTTCCGCTGCGATACCCGATGCCATGCCTGAGTTTTGAAGACCAACTTCTAGTGAGATGGTACGGCAGGTCAGCTTGTCCATGCCAAGGGCACGGCAAACCCAATAGCCAAGCACGAAGCCAGCCACACAATGTAGGAAGCAGGCAATGATTAGCAGGGCCCCCATCTGCAACAAATTGTCCCGTCCCGGGGAGACCGTCAGTACGGTCATGATGAAGATGCCTACCATCGAAACCATCGGCATGACGCGGTCGAGCCACTTGAATCGACGGTAGAACAGGTGGTGAAACACCAGGCCGCCCAGCACCGGGAGCAATACGATCTTTGTGATACTCCACATCATGGCCGGCACATTGATCTGGATCAATTCTCCGGCGAGCAAACTCATCAGCAGTGGCGTCAGGATCGGTGCAAGTAGTGTTGATGCGGCAGTCATGGTGACAGACATTGCGAGATTCGCCCTGGCAATGTAGGCCATCACATTTGAAGCCAGTCCGCTGGGTGATACGCCTACCAGAACCAACCCAGCGGCAATCTCCGGTGGAAAATCCAATGCATAGGCAAGCGCGAATCCGATTAGTGGCATGATCGTGAACTGACAGGCAACCCCGACCAAAATACCTCCGGGCATTTTGAAGACGCGGGCAAAGTCGGCCACGCTCAAGGTTGTTCCCATGCCGAACATGATCACTTGCAGGATCGGCACGAACAGGCTGGTGAACTTGAAATCGCCTATGCCAAGGAACCAGCCCGGAAACGACATCCCCAACGCCACTCCGGTGGCGATCCAAAGTGTGAAAGTTACATTTCGCAACTTCGGATTGATCGGTGCAGCCAGTGCCAGGCTGAGGAAGCATCCGGTTAAGGACGGACCAACCCATAAAATCATGCCTTTGCCCCATGTGACTACGAAGACGACGGCACTCACCGCGGACAAGATCAGCAGTAGACGGCAGGCAGATGGTGATGCAGGATTCATCAATCAACCACCGAATCAATTCGAGCGATGCCGTACGGTGGCAAATTGATGGCAATTTCCGGAATTGCGTGAGTCTCTTTGTCGCTGAGCAACTGGATGGCTACCGGTTTGTCACTGAGCCCACGAAGTGTGACGGTTTGCGGCTCACCAGTCAGATTGCCTACCAGCACGCGTCTGCGGCCAGGCTTGTGCAATGCGAACCCAACGGCAGCGAGCCTGTTCGAAGAATCGATTTGTCGCATGTGCGAGCCTGAAAACTCACCAATCTCACGTAACACATGGTAGACTGGAAACAACTTGCCAGGATGCGATGGAAATTCTTTTGGCCGCGATGCCACATCTTCGGTGTCCATGATTCCGTTCCAGCCGACGGTTTCAAAATAAGTCGCACTGTGAGCGCCCGCTTCTGCGAGATACTTTAAGCTGCCAAGCGTCCAGGCTGCGGTGAAAGGTTCGACTTGCCGCGGGTCAACGTAAGTGGGCAACAGGCCCGCTGGCGGACCTCCGGGTTGGTCTTCCCCATTGACCAACTGCGGTGCCAGCGTAATTGGCCCGATGACTTGCGGGCAATCGCCGACAATCTGCCGCATGCTGTTGACGGCATCGGCGTGGATTGAAAGCGTCTCTACCATCGAGGCGTTATCGAAGGCGTGGATCTGTGGGTTGATGGCAAAGCCAACCGCTCCCATGGATTTATCTGTGGGGCGAGCCCGATTCAAATCCACAAAATTGGTAATTCGAGTAACGCCAATCTTTGCTTCACCTGCCACCTGCGCAAGCTGTTTGTGTGCTATCTGGAAATGAGCCGGATCGCCACCGGTCACCAGCCAGTTCGAAACAGGCGGCTGCAGCCTTGCAATTTCCTTCAACAGCGTCGTGAATGCCGGTGACCCGCCGAGATTGAGCCCGACATGCAACCAGACACCCAGAGCTTTGGCCTGTTTGGCCGCTCGCTGAAGATCGTTTACAAACGACTCTTCGGAGAGCGCCAGATCGACGCGGAGATGATCGAGGTGCAGCGATTTGAGACGCTGCAGTTGCAAATCGGTCAAGTTTTGTATTTCGCTTGATACTTGTAGTCCGAGACGCGGGAGTGACGATTCCTTGCTCCCAATTGAGAGCACCGCACCGTCCGTTTGTGACTGCACGACATGTTCAAGATCACCTGCGACACGAATCCTGATCTTCTGTGAAATCTTCGTCCCTTGAGTAATCTCGACGGGGTAAGGAATCTCCAGGGGAGTGCAGTAGGTCTTGAAGGAAGCGTCGGTCCAGTTACGTTGGTCTTCCATTTCAAAGACTTCACCTACAAATTCCACTCGCGCTCGAATGCCAGGCGCAACCTCGTGGGTAACCGATCGCATGTTTTTCGCCGGCTGGTGAGGCGAAATGTACTTCGGGAATTGCCCCTTGGACTTTTTTCTATCAGGCGTCTCAATCACCCATGGTTGGCCGGCAGCAGAGGGGCCGTGTAGTACGCAAAAACCAATCCGGTTACGTTGGAAGGTCGAATGGGCCTTGCCGTCGAACGAAAATTCGATCATTCCCTGATCGCTTCCCGATATCGAGCCTTTCCAGCGGAAGTCGATATCCGCATCCTGGCAGCGCACGTCGAAGGTCACCTGAAAACTGTCGCCCCGATTTTCAACCCGAAGGTTGGAAACTTTGGGCGCAACGGTTGCCCAGTTCTGGTTGCGGATCGGGGCGTTGATGCCGCGCAATATTTCATGCGGCCCGATGCGGACATATCGCAGGAATGCGTTTTCCGCATCCAACAACATGGTGACAGGTCCAGCTCGCAGTGGAATTGGTTTCGTCGCGTGCGCGGTGGCCGTGATCGCGAACAGGGTGAGTAGTGAGGCAAGCTGGACGGTTGCGTTGCGGTAAGTGCTCGTCGTCATTGAAATCAGTTTCATGGCGAGTGTCTCATGGGTTGATTGTGTTCCACTCTCATTGGACGGGCAGTCGTTGCAGAGTATCGAGGATGACCAAGCCGTTTATGTTTGTGTTTGCTAATTTAATTGTATAATGGAGTCGCATATTAAACCATACCGAAGATGTCCCCAAACGCGAGGTCAATCTCCACTCCGCTTTGTCAAGTACAATTACCTATTGAACATCACGACCGTCCACATTCCCAGCAGAGCAACAAGGATTTTCTTCAATGACTTTCCCTCGACCAGTTGTCGCGACCTATTGTTTAACTCCAATCTTGGCTTGCGTTGGACTTTTTGGAATCGCAATAGGTTCGTTTGGCGAAAACCCGAATCATGATCAACGCCAGCAAACGATTTTTGCCAATCTTGATCTCGTTGAACAAGACTTCAGACAAATTGCCAGCGACGCCGACAAACTAGTACGCGTCGATTTCCATCTGCATCACCAATTGTTATCTCCCAAAGAAGAAGCCGTTCTGGTGATTATTGCAAAGTCGTCGGCTCCTCCAAATTCTGAGCTGCAAGTTATCGACGGATGTTATGGCCAGTCGCCAAAAGTCCTCTCATTCAATCTCCTATGGAAAAAGGGGGAAACGCCAGAAGAGTACAAGGCCCTCTGGAAGTGGCGACCGACGCATCTCGGCAACTATCTGCTGAGATGGGAATGCGATTGCGGCGGAGATGTTCCTGTGTATACCAGGAATCTCTCGGTTGTCGACGGCTCGTATTCGGTCGTTATCCTAAATTCAACAAGTCATGCCCTGCCAAGGCCGGAGCCGGACTTCCATGAACTTCGTCTTCCTTTTAGCTACTGGGCCGAGTCGTCACTGTTTGGTCGCAGAGCGACGGCAGAACAATTTGTGCAATTCAGTCGCAATGCTCGCCAGTTTGGCGATGATGCCGGGTTGATGGTTTTTATGGGAGGAGATTACTTTCCAGAAGATAAGACTGTTTTTTACGACGAAACCGAAGCCGTACAACGAGCCGTATTGCAGGGTTACCAGAAGCTTTGGACTATGCACGGGTTTCCACGTCCCCTCAAAAGTCTGTACACCTACGGCATGGGGAATATGCCTGTGCGAGTAGCGCGGTCGCTCGAGTTCAATCTCCTGGGATCACTGTGCGCCGACCAAAACTGGGGCGATGGCCCGTTCAAGATCAACCATTGGGGAATGCCGACGCGGCCCTATTTTGTCAACCAGGAGGACTTTCGGAAACCCACCACAGGCGACGCAAACGCGATGGTCGGAGTCCAACAGTGCATGCGTCACAGCATGGGTTGCCGTGACTACCATTGTGTTTACTCCTTCGAGAGTGGCATCGCTTACGCGTTCGACAAATACACTGGCAAAAGCGGCAAAAGGTTTGCACCAGAAGTGATTCTATCGCGCGAGAAGGACTTTTTCGAATGTCTTTTGATGGGAGCAAGGCAGGCGGCAACGCCCTCTTTCTTTTGTTGTGGCTTCGAAATGAATGGCGTTTGGCCGCACATGGCGGCAATCAATCGTCAGATGATGAAATACTTCGCAAATCGTGCTAAAAACACCCCGATTGCTTATACCAATGCAGCCGCAGCGGCAGACTATTATCGCCGGCATTTTAAGCGACTACCCGAAACGGTCCTTTATCTGCCCGACATCTTCGCAGGCCTTACGCAAGGCGAAAAACCGGCCAACTATCCCGACACGATGGAAATCGAAAACCACCAGTTGCGGGCAATTTTCCGAAGTGGTGAGGCGCTACCTCATGCCCTTTACGATTACACCATTCCTTGGACTTACAGCGACTGGGGCAACGGTGACATCCCGCGCAAGCCGGATGGATACGTGGTGCCAAATACCGCGGACCGTTTTCGTATTACCCCTAGCTGTGTTGATACCCGCGGCATCGTTATCGAGAAACAACTTCGAGAGGTTTCCAATGGGACCCAAATCACATGGGATATCGAAGCTCCCAGCGGTTTTCAGAACATGGCTCTGGCCGTTTGGGATTTGCCGCATGACTATAGCCAGGACGACGAGGTCTATCTGCTAGAAAGTGCGAAGCGATTCGTACCAGTACGCGCGCCATTTACTGACAACCTTAACGGTATACTGATTGTCGATCTAAAGCCGGGCCATAACCGAATTGCTTTAACTGTCACTACCGCTGGTCGACAAGTTCGTACGCTTAACATCGCGTTTGGCAATCAAGTCATGGCCAAGATTTTCAAACGCGACGGCCAGTCCACCGCCTATCTCTTCTCGTCGAGTGACGCGCAGGAAACCGTAAATCTGACGATCCCAGACAACCTTTCTCCGCAGCTTTACCCAAACAATTTTGATATACCCACCGTCTTGCAGGCAGAAGCAACGATCACGATCGAACCAGGAGAATGTGTGCGCGTCGTGGGGATGGATTTCGACGAGTTCCTCAGTGCAAGTGCGGTTGCCAAACCTGTCTATCGCTGGACTATGGCTGAGGCCGATTCAAAGTAAGATGCTCGCGGACTAGGGGTAGTTTTTGAGGCTACTGCGATTTCCCTGAATCGTCGACATCTTGCCAACATGTCTCGAACTTGCGGGTGCCGACTATCCGCAAGACTTCCAAGGCAACCGTTTATGGCATTCACATACCCCTGGCAATTTGCTGGGGCAAGAATATTTCTCCTGGTCGAACCATCGACGACCTGGTTGGAAACTCGTCGACCTAAAGAGTAAGGAGAAAAGAGGTCAGGAACCTTTTGTGCGAAGCACCATCAGCAAGTCGACGCCACCCATCTCGCCGACGCCAATATGGGCGGTCCGGAGATTCGAATTGGTGCGGTTGGAGAATCTCGAAGATGGTATTCGCCGCTGGCTCGTGTATCTTAATAGTGTGGTCGAGTCGGCCCGATTTGCATAGTTGCTGCCTTTGCCATTTGACACCCAAATTACCCATAAAGAAAGTGGCTCATTGAACACTCCAAAACTATGTCGTCTGCCATTGTCGCTGCTCCTTATCCTTGGTCTTACTGCTGCTCAAGCACGTGAAGCTAAGGAATTTGACAGCGACGTCAACTACGACGAAGCACGACTGCCCACGTACGACCTGCCGCCGCTGCTGCTAACTGCCGAAGGTAAGAAGATAACGACCGCAGAAGAATGGTTGACCATTCGACGCCCGCAGATTATGTCGCTCTTCGGCAACCTCGTTTATGGGCGAGTTCCTGAACCGCAGTCTCCGATCAAGACAACGTATGAAGTTGTCAAAGAAGACGAGCACTTCATGGAGGGCAAGGCGACTCGCAAGGACGTGAAGATCAGTTTTTCAAATGATTTTGGCAAAGCTACGATGTTGGTATTGGTGTTCGTGCCGAATAACGCCACCAAGCCGGTGCCCTGCTTCATGAAGCACAGCTTCAACAACACCAAACAGGATGACTTCGACGCCTCGACTTCCCGTCCTGGAAAATTGAATTGTGGTTGGCCGCTGGGGGAGTTCTTCGATCGCGGCTACGGATTTGTGGCGGTCTATCAACAAGACCTCGTCGGACACAACGAAGTCGGTTTCCTGAGCGGCATCCACAAACTTTTCTACAACCAAAAAGGACAGAGCTTTCCCAAAGCGCACGAGTGGGGTGTGCTTTCTACCGTGGCCTGGGGGGGGAGCCGCGCGATGGACTACCTCGAAACAGATGATGACCTCGATCACACCCGCGTTGCTGTGATGGGGCACTCGAAGATGGGCAAAGCGGCCCTCTGGACAGCTGCCCAAGACCAACGCTTCGCCGTCGTAATATCGGCCCAATCGGGATGTGCCGGTGCGGCCCTCTGGCGTCGCAAGTCGGGCGAGACGTTGAAAAAGATGGTCACCAGGTTTCCGTACTGGCTGTGCCGCAATGCATGGAAGTTCGTCGAACAGGAAGATGACTTGCCTGTCGATCAACACATGTTGTTGGCCTGCATTGCTCCTCGTGCTGTCTACGTACATAGTGGCGTCGAAGATACGTGGGCCGATGCACGCGGCGAATATTTGTCCGCTTACCATGCCAGTGAGGTCTATCAACTGCTTGGCAAGCAGGGCCTCGACTCCGAAACATCACCGCCCATTGGCGAGCCGATACTCGATAGGGACATTGGCTACCACGTTCGCGCAGGCGGCCACTCGATCGAGGCCTTCGACTGGACAACCTTCATTAACTTTGCCGATCGTCACCTAAAATAATAGCTGGAGCCGAGTTGGGAAAGGAGAGCGCAGCGCCGGATCGGTGGCTCAAGTTGCTGAAGAACCTGAAACTCGAGACGGGGAATCTGGTATCCTATTGGTAAATACTCTGCTTATACTGTAAGAGACGAGAAATCACATGGCCAACTACTTATCACACGTGAAAACAGCATGACGATGGTAGTCAACAAGCCAAATTGGTGATTTTTCTAATTACCGCCGACACCCCGCTCGAACGAACAACACACGGCGATACTTTACTCATTCACCGATACAAATAAAAAGTGCTTTCTCATAGCACTCGAAAACATCAACCCTGTGTTCAACAACTGATTCAAATATAATGTTCATGCATTGTCTGCCACGTCATACCCTTCTCTATGCCACATTGGTCCTGCTGAGCTTCGTCGCGATCACATTTGCCGACGAAAACATTGATTTCAATCGAACCATACGCCCACTGCTGGCATCGAAATGTTACGCCTGCCATGGACCAGACGAAGAAGCTCGCGAAGCCGATCTACGATTGGACGTACGTACATCCGCTGCTGAATCTGAATTGATTGTTCCGGGCAAACCTGATGAGAGTGAACTGTTTCGTCGCATTGTGACCGACGATCCCGACATGCAAATGCCACCGGTCGACTCTGGGGAATCGCTGACCAATAGGCAAAAGGAACAACTACGCCAATGGATCAGCGAGGGCGCGAAATACGAAGAACACTGGGCATTTATCCCGCCTACAAGGCCGATAGCTCCTAGGGTCAAAGATCCCAAATGGGCTCGCAACACAATTGATCTGTTTGTGCTAGCCCGACTTGATGACGAATCTCTGGCACCAACCGATGAAGCTGATCACTACACGCTTGTTCGACGACTGTATCTCGATTTAATCGGCTTGCCCCCGACCCCTGAGCAAGCAGATGCGTTCGTGAGAGATGATGATCCCAAGGCATATGCAAAACTAGTTGATCAACTTTTGAAGTCTGAGCAATACGGCGAACGGTGGGCACGACTGTGGCTCGACTTGGCTCGCTATTCAGACACCAACGGTTATGAAAAAGATCGTCCGCGTACCATGTGGCCCTATCGTGACTGGGTGATCAAAGCACTAAATAATGACATGTCTTTCGACCAGTTCACTGTGGAACAACTCGCTGGCGACATGCTCTCGAATGCAACAACCGATCAACGAGTTGCGACAGGATTCCATCGCAACACAATGTTAAATGAAGAAGGCGGCATCGACCCTCTCGAGTACCGTTTCTATGCGATGGTTGACCGTGTCGCTACGACAGGTACGGTGTGGATGGGATTGACAACTGGCTGTGTTCAATGTCACACGCACAAATATGATCCGCTCACACATACCGATTACTACAGCATGATGGCGTTGTTGAATAATGCAGACGAACCAGACTTGCAAGTCCCAGACGCAGCAACTCAACAACGTCGCCAGCAACTAGAAACAGAGATCGCAAAGTTGGAAGCCGGGTTGCCGGACCAATTTCCACCAATGGACGGCAATTCGCCAGACAAAGAGCGACGAACGGCAAACCTCGACGTGCAATTCAACCAATGGTTGTCGATGCAGCAAGCGGCTGCGATCAGATGGTCTATCATTCGACCCAGTGCGATGGAAACCAACCTCCCCCGGCTTGAATTACTGAATGATGGCTCGATCTATTCAACCGGCGACATTACGAAACGAGATATCTATACACTGACGTTTGACTTGAATACGCTCAACGAACCGATCAATGCTTTACGTTTGGAAGTGTTGCCCGATCAACGACTGCCAGCAGGTGGGCCAGGGCGGGCCTTTTATGAAGGTCGTAAGGGGGATTTCTTTTTGAGTGAGGTCGGTGTGGCCGTTGACAAGGATGTAGTTGAAATTGCTTCCGCCTCACATAGCTACGGAATGATCAGCATCGGTAGCGGAACTGCCGATGCTAAAAATGTACTTGATGGCAATGGCTCGACGGGATGGTCTACATCAAATCGGGAAGGACAAGCGAGTCATTTAGTGTTGAATTTTGCCAAGCCGCTTGCCGCGAGGGGGAGCCTCCGACTGGAGCTTCTATTCGAACGCCATTTTGCCGCAAGTCTTGGTCGCTTTCGTATTTCTACAACGTCAAACAACCATGCCACAGCGACAAGTTTGCCTGGTAATATAGAATCCTTATTCCTGAAAGAACAATCCACATGGACCGAGCAACAACGTAGTGCAGCACGATCCCATTTCCTTCGAACGACACCGGAACTGAAAAATGCAAGAAAGCCGATCGATGAACTGCTTGCCAAGATGCCGAACTTTCCTGCCTCCATGGTGATGCTTGAACGGCCTACTGACAATCTTCGCGTGACGCATCGACATCATCGAGGTGAATACTTGAGTCCTCGCGAAAAAGTAGAACCAGCGATTCCTGAAGTCTTTGCGTCACTCACCGAAACGTCCCCGAAAAACCGACTGCAGTTTGCACGCTGGTTGGTGAGCGAAGGCAATCCGTTGGGCGCTCGTGTCACAGTCAATCGTGCCTGGCGCGCTTTCTTCGGGGCTGGTTTGATGCGGACAAACGGAGACTTTGGAACACAGGCCACACCACCGACTCACCCAAAGTTACTTGATTGGCTCGCCATCGAGTTCATTGAACATGGGTGGTCGCTAAAAGAGTTACATCGATTAATTGTAAACAGTGCGACGTATCGCCAAGCCTCACATGCATCACAGGAACTAGTGACGCGCGATTCAAGCAACAAACTTCTTGCCCGAGGACCGCGGTATCGAGTCGATGCGGAGATGGTGCGGGACATGATGCTGCAAGCAAGCGGAAAGCTATCGTCGAAGATGTATGGCCCAAGTGTCTATCCACCGCAACCCCAAAGTGTGTCGGCGATTGCCTACGGAAGTCCTAAGTGGAATGTCTCAACCGGCGAAGACCGATATCGCCGCTCGCTCTACACATTCGTCAAGCGAACCGCTCCGTTTGCAGCCTACACCGTTTTTGATGGACCGACAGGTGAAAACTGTGTGGCGAAACGAAACCGCAGTAACACTCCGTTGCAAGCATTGACGCTGCTCAATGACGAGATGTATCTCGAGTTAGCTCGCGCTATTGCAGAACCTTGCACAACAAATATTAAGCACCCGATATCAAAGGAGGAGCGAGCAACCGAGATATTTCGACGATTGTTGACTCGACCACCAAATGAAATGGAAAGAGCGCTACTGGTTGAGTTTCAAACGGCACAATTGAAGCGAATCGAGGCAGGCGAGATTGATGCAAAACTGATCCTTGCTATCAATGAAGCGGACGAAGAGAAGTCTGGGCCATTGACCTTGCAGGCATCTTGGGTCATGGTGGCTCGCGCAATTATGAATCTGGATGAAGCAATTACAAAACAGTAGGAATGCCGAACTTTTAACCTCGACGTAACAAACCATGAATTCCGACAGTACACGACCAGCCACCGATGTTCCGTATTCGCCTAGCAGGCGCCACTTCTTTCGAGATTGCGGCGTTGGTGTCGGCAAGATCGCTTTGGCGTCGATTCTTACTAGCAAAGGGCTTGCTGCATACAACACGAACCCTACCGCTTCCAAACCGACACACTTTCCCCCCACTGCCAAGCGTGTGATCTATTTGTTCATGGCTGGTGCACCGAGTCAGCTTGAATTGTTCGATTTTAAACCTAAATTGATCGAACTAGAAGGCAAGCCAATCCCACCGGAAGTCATCAAAGGTCAACGATACGCCTTCATTCAACCAGATGCAGCAGTCCTGGGGCCTCGTTTCAAGTTCGCCAGACATGGAGAATGCGGCGCCGAAGTATCCGAAGTGCTGCCACATCTGTCGAAGGTAGTGGACGACATCGCAATCGCGCGCTCGGTTCATACTGACTTGTTCAATCATTCACCCGCCCAGCTTTTCGTGAATACTGGTAGTGGCATTCCCGGACGACCAAGCATGGGCTCGTGGTTGAGCTATGGTATTGGGAGCGACGCAGATGACCTGCCCTCTTTCGTTGTATTGAAAAGTGGCGGTAGCCTGAGTGGTGGTGCAGCAATGTGGAGCAATGGATTCCTGCCTGGATCTCATCAAGGTGTCCCATTTCGAGGCCAAGGCGATCCAATCTTACATGTATCGAATCCCAAGGGCTTCGATACGCAAGCTCAGCGTGACTCGCTTGATCTCATTAAGAAACTGAATCAGCAGCGATTGGATGTCGTCGGCGACCCAGCGATTGCGACACGAATCAATGCGTACGAGATGGCATTTCGAATGCAAACGCGAGCTCCCGAACTGATGGACTTCTCGCAAGAGACCCAGGAAACGCTCGACCTGTACGGGGCAAAGCCTGGTGACTCGAAAGCAGCCTTCTCCAACAACTGTCTCTTGGCGCGACGGCTTGCCGAACGAGGCGTCCGTTTCATTCAGGTCTATCATTCAGGCTGGGATCATCATAGCAATGTTGAAGGAGGCGTTCGTGCGCAAGCAAAACAAACAGACCAAGCCTGTGCCGCATTGGTTCAAGACTTGAAACGCAATGGGTTGCTCGACGACACGCTGGTCGTTTGGGGTGGTGAATTCGGACGCACACCGATGGTCGAGGCAAGTGCTGCTCTAGGGCGCACCTTAGGACGCGATCATCATCCGCAAGCATTCACCATGTGGTTCGCCGGCGGTGGCATCAAACCGGGTATTTCCGTCGGTGCAACGGACGAGTTGGGCTTCAACGTCGTTGATCGGCCCATCCATGTTACTGACATCCAAGCAACGATCATGCACTGTTTAGGCATCGACCATACACGCCTTGCCGTCCGAGTCAGCGGTCTCAATTTTCGCCTGACCGGAGTCGAAGACCACAGTCCGGTCGACGAACTGCTGGCGTAGAAAACAACGGCTCTACGACGCGAATCATTGAATAGAACACGACCGAAAGGACACCCTGAATCGTATCGTCAAACAACTTACCACGGTAACGTATCAGCACCTCGCTTCCACATCCAGCAATTGAATGGCACCAGCACCATGGCTGTGATGCCAAGCATCAAGTCGATGCTCCATCGAAATATGCGGGTTAGCCAACCTGGAGGTGTCTGCAGAAAGTCTGTGTGTTTACAATCGTTGCTTGTCGGCAAGCAGTTGTTGCTTTAACTTGTCGTAGTTTACATCCTGGACTGCCATATCTTCAGCAATCGCAATACTGGCGGCGGTGGCTGCGCTTTGGCCCAGGATCATAAATACGGGCTCCATACGGATGGAACCAAATGCAATGTGCGAACTCGATACGCACACGGGAACCAACAGATTCATGCACTCTGTTTTCTTTGGAAGGATCGAGCCATAGGCAATCCGATAGGAGCTCTTGGGGTGGACGCCAATATCGCCTTCATTCTGCACGAATCCGTCCGGCTTGATGTAGCGTTGAACATTGTGCGAGTCCATCGTATAAGACCCCATACCAATGGGTTGGGGAGATTGACGATTTCCTTGCACATCGTTTTCCGTGGTCACGTATACGCCGATCATACGTCGCGATTCGCGAACGTAAAGCTGATGCGGCCAGTTTCCATTATCCGTAAATTCATCTTTGGCCAAACCCCACTTGCTCATGCGATTGCGAATACCCTCTGGCACGGCCGGGTCGTTTGCCAGGAAATACATCAAACCCTTCTGGTACGCTTCATGTTGCTTGATGATTTCACGGCGCCGTTCGTAGCAGGCATTGGGATAATCGTAATTCATACCGATGTTGTCGGTACTGAACGGGCCATGATTGTTTGTATCGGTCTTCCGGTTAGGAATGGGATCGAATTTTCTGAAAACTTCTCGCCAGCCAGCGCTCAAAACCCGACCCAAAAGCTCATATTGTTTCGGGTTGTACCCTGGAGGCTTGCCAAAAGGAACCCTATTTTCCGGATGGTCGGTGAGACACATACGGAAGCAGTACGCCTGAATTCGATGGTCACCATCTCCCTTTTTGCCAGGCTCCTTACTGGAAACACCAGGTAGGATGCCGCTGGTTGGATCACCCGGTTTGACGTAGGGCGATATTTTTCTTTTTCCAAAGTGGTGCCCGTGATGTAGAACGCCTACTTGGATGCCATTGAACTTTTCACCGTAGAGGCTGTTCGCTTCGCGACCTACATGATAGCTGACACCCACAGCTGCCATCAGATCGCCTTCGTAGGTGGAATCAATAAAGACTTTGCCTATGTAGGTGTTGCCACTGAGGGTCGTGATCGAACGGATGCGTGTGCCGTCGAGTTTGACACCCCGCTTGCGGTCAAGCCATTCGTTTCGATGAACGGGGATATTGTATTCGGCGACAAAGTCCTCAAACACTTGTTCGGCAACATGCGGCTCAAAAATCCACATCGAACGTTCTTTGCCATCAATAGCCGAGGTACCTTGTCCACGGTTGCCATACTCTGATTTTTTTTGCCATTTCCAGGCTTCGCTTACATTGTAATAACGCCAAATACGCTGGTAGAATTCGCGGGAAATTCCACCAATCACCGACTTGTTACCGGTATCTGTCCAACCGAGTCCGCCAGAAGAAAGTCCCCCCAAATGTTTGTCTGGAGAAACAATAATCGCTGATTTCCCCATCCGCTTTGCCTGCACAGCGGCAGTGATAGCGGCAGAGGTTCCACCGTAGATTATGATTTCTGCTTTTTGGACCTGTGGTTTGGCTTGCGCAGTTAGGCAGCCGTTGTAGATCATGAACAGGGCACCAAGAAGGCTTGTTAGATATTTCATATGGATTGTTCTCGCCAGTAGTTTCGTTTTTCACGTGCTCGACAGCAAAGTCGATGGGTTGCGTAATCTTCCGTGAAACAATGCCCAACTTGGAACTGCTGCACCAGTTTTAACATTCGATACACGCAAGTCATACTATGCTATCATTGTACTCATGAAAACCAATCACTCCTTGCTGTGTGCCGCATCGTTCATACCAAGGATATCAATTTCCAAGGAGACAAGTATGAAGAGTTTGATCCCATACCATTTGTTGTGTATTGCGATGTGGATGTCCGCATTACCGGCGATGGCCAACCCGTACCAACCGAACATCATCTACATCATGGCCGACGATTTAGGTTATGGCGATCTTTCCTGTTTTGGACAAAAGAAGTTCAAAACACCACATCTGGATCGCTTAGCAGCCGAGGGAGTGACGTTCACCGACTACTATGCTGGCTCAACCGTCTGCGCTCCGACCCGTTGCGTACTAATGACTGGACTGCATACGGGCCATGCCTTGGTGCGGGGCAATCGGGAGGTAAAGCCGGAGGGGCAAGCACCGATGCCAGCCGATACCGTGACCCTTCCCCTGTTACTGAAAAAAGCTGGTTACGTTACCGGCATGTTTGGCCAATGGGGACTCGGCGCTCCAGGTTCGACGAGCGATCCATGCAGGCACTTTGACCAATTCTACGGTTATAATTGCCAGCGTGAGGCGCATTCATTTTACCCGGAGCATCTGTGGCACAATGACAAAAAGGTCCTACTAGATGGCAAGACCTACTCTGCGGATCTCATTGCCGCACAGTCGCTCAAGTTCGTCAGGGCCAACGCAAACAAAGAAAAACCATTCTTTCTCTATCTACCCTACACCCTACCACACGCTGCCATGCAGGTGCCGAAGGATTCGCACGCACCGTTCCGCAAAAAGTTTCCGCAGTTTGAGGACAAAATCGGCAGCTACGCCAACTCCCAGGTAAAGAATCCCGTGGCTGCGTTTGCAGGTATGGTAACGCGAATGGATCGACATGTCGGCGAACTGATGTCACTGTTAATGGAGCTAGGAATCGACGGCCAGACGATTGTCTCGTTCACCAGTGACAACGGTCCGCATCGCGAAGGAGGACACGATCCGGTTTTCTTCAACTCGAATGGCCCACTTAAAGGTCATAAACGCGATCTGTATGAGGGAGGGATTCGAGTGCCGTTTATTGCCCGCTGGCCTGGGAAGATTAAACCCAACTCCATGTGCGATCACCCGACGGCAATGTGGGACGTGATGCCCACCTGTCTGCAAATCGCCGGAGTCGACACACCAGCAAAAACCGACGGGATTAGCTACCTGCCTGCACTACTGGGAAAAATGGAGCAGCAGAAAACACACGACTATCTCTTCTGGGCGTTCTACGAGCAAGGTGGCAAGCAGGCGATTCGCATGGGCAAGTGGAAGGGTGTGCGTAACAACGTCGGCAGATCACCTGATTCGACGTTGGAGTTGTACGACCTATCCAATGATCTTGACGAGTCCAACAACATCGCAGCGAGCCACCCAGATATTGTTAAGCAACTTGATGGTTTCATGGAATCTGCAAATGACGAATCGCCACTCTGGTCATTTCGATGAGAACTCTTTGATTCGGTAAAGATGTTTTTCGGTCCGGATGAACAATGATTGACCTGCAACTGCGGGGCTTGCCATGAGTTGTTCTTCTGCAAGTCGGTTAACCGACAGAACCTCAAACTTTCGGGCCGACTTGATGACAGTGCTGACGCCATTCTCATTAAAAAAGTAAATGCGACCGTTCGTATAGATCGGAGATGCAGAATATTTTCCCTCAATGCGACTTTTCCAAACAAGCTTGCCTGATTCAGCTTCAAGGCAGGAAGCAATGCCGTGACGATTGACAAGGAAAAGAAGATCATTCACATATAACGGCGACGATCTTGCCGGAATTCCTCTTTTTTCCCTCCATTTCACATGGCTATTGGTGACATCACCGGTTCCATCTGGCCGAACCGCCCAAAGCTCCGGATGATCATAATCCATGACCACAAAGACCATCCCCATTCCATAAACCGGTCGGGGTGCTATCGACCAGCCGCTGTGGCGCACCTTCCAGAGCTCATTTCCTGTATCAGGATCGTATGAGTAGATCGCCTGTGCTCCAGGACTGACAAGTTGATTGTCGTTTTCCCGTGGGATCAGAATTGGCATGTTATACGCTTTGCGTTGATGAATCGGGATCTTGCTGTAATCGACAGACCGATCTGTTTTCCAAACGGTCTTTCCATTTGTTTTATCAAGTGCAATCACATATTGAACATCACGACCGTCCACATTCACGACAAAGAGATTTCCCATAATAAAGGGCGAACTGTTCGGTCCAGCCCCTGACTCATGGTCGCATTTCAGGTCGCGGCGGATCCAGATAATAGTTCCTGTAGCAGAATCCAGACAGACCGTTCCGTAGGTTCCGTAGTGCACATAGACTCTTTCATCTTCAACCACTGGCGTCGGTGAAGCATAAGTATTCTCAGCTGAAATATTCTGAGGTCGATCCACGTCAAAGACATGAATATCATGGCTGATCTTTCCTGTTTCCCGATTGACACAAACAGCGAACAGATGATGTCCATTACCGGTTGATGTGGTCAACCATATCTGATTACGCCAAATGACAGGAGAAGACCATCCGCGATCATGAATTGCCGTCTTCCAGACGATGTTCTCTCTTTCACTCCATTTGAGTGGCAGTTTTATTGTATGAGCATGACCATTTCCTTCAGGTCCACGAAATTGCCACCAATCATCGCCAGCCTGCAACGAACCGGTTGTATGAAGAGTAATTAATAATAACAGTGCTAGTCGCACCCGTATTCTCCAGTTTTTTGATATTAAAATGTTTTGGGAACCACATTCCAGATAAGAGTGTGTTTCAAATTTCTAAAGTGCGAGTCAGATTTTAGTTTGCGGTTGCGATTGAAGAGAAGTCAAGGAACTGACCTTCCCCAGGAGTAAAGGTCTGGATTCTCGCCACCCTGGTAACGCCAATTTGCATTCCGCATTTGCGTTGTTCCCTTCCCATAGAACGTATGCATGTGCGCATTATCAGCAAACGCCTTAACGAGACCAATTTTCAAGACGCAATCTATCTAGCACAAACCGTTTGCCCTGGAGCTCATTTGGTTGTTACCATAGACTTGTCCAAACCATTCCTTCTAAGAAACTTTACCCGGGAAAAACTATGGTTCGCTCCTTACCCACTTCGACCCTGGCCCTATTGCTCACGATATTACTTCTGACGGCGGCCAGCACGGGGTACGCCGAAACCTACCAGCAAGTCGAAGACATCGTCTACGGACAAGCCCACGGAGTGGCACTGGTACTCGACCGGTTTGTGCCAACCGGTCCATCCAATGGTCATGCGATTGTCGACGTGGCCAGTGGTGCGTGGAATTCCGATCGGAGTAAAATCCGCGACCACAAACGGGCCCAGGTCTACCACTTGATGTGCGAACGGGGTTTCACCGTGTATGCGATCCGCCCTGGATCGATAGAAAAATTCAGTGGCCCCGAAATGCTGGATCACCTGAATCGGGGTATCCGCTACGTGAAGGAACAGGCGTCCGAGCAGCAATTCGATGCTGAAGCGCTCGGTTTAATGGGCGCATCGGCCGGCGGTCATCTGGCCTGCCTGGCCGCGGTCACCGCAGACGATAGCACTCGTGTGAAGGCGTTGGCCGCATTCTTCCCGCCGACCGATTTTCTCGATTACGGTGGGAAAAAGCTCGACACCACAGATACGGGGCGAATCAGCAAAATCGTTCGTGCGTTGGCCTTTACTGATCGGACCGGCAAACCGACGCCCGAGCAAATCACCCAAGCGGTTACCGCCATTTCTCCCGCTCGACTGGTGACGAAAGCCGCACCTCCCTGCCTGTTGATTCATGGGGACGCTGACCTGCTGGTTCCACTGCAACAGTCGGAAGTAATGCTGGCCGCTCTCAAGGCAAAAAACATACCCGCCGAATTGATCGTCAAGCCGGGCGGCGGCCATCCATGGATCACCTTGCCGTTGGAAGTGGCTGTGATGGCCGACTGGTTTGTTAAACAACTGGTTCCGTAAAGACGAGCGGTTTTCTCAAATTGTCCCACTCATACAACTCTGTGATGTAGTGTTAGTACGTTAGAAAGATAAGCCCAACCATGAACGCAGCCAATCTTGCGATTGAAGGTCTGCAGCGGCACGGGGATTACACGGCTGCTTACTACGAAGGACGTTCGTACCAATCGATCGAGTTGATGGAATCAGTCTGCCGGTTGGCCGCAGTCCTCCAGGAGCAAGGTGTTCGCCCTTCCGATCGCGTGGTGGTACTCGCGTACACATGCCTGGAGGTACCCACATCATTTCAGGCGATCTGGCGACTGGGGGCGATCATCATCCCGATCATGCCCCAACTATTGGCTCGCGAAATACGCTACATCGTTGAGAATTCTGGGGCCCAAATTGTGTTGACCATTCCTGATTTGGCTTCCAAGGCAGCCGAGGCGACCGAGGGTATCGATGGCTTTCGCAAGCTGTTGGTATTCGGAGAATGCGCTGTTTCCAGAGCGATCGATATCGATCCCTTGTTGGCAGTGGCCACACCACTGGAAACCGTTGCCGATTGCCAAAAACAAGACCTGGCAGTACTCGTCTATACGTCTGGAACCACCGGCCACCCTAAGGGAGTGATGCTCTCCCATGGCAACCTCATCAGCAATGCCCGCTCGACCATTGAACTGCTCAATCTCAAACCGATGCATCGTGCCCTCATGACTCTACCCATGAGCCACGTCTATGGCATGATGTTGATGAATACCGGTTCGGTCACCGGCGCCATCACCGCTTACCTCAAATGGTTTGATCCGGTGAAGGTGCTGGAAACCATCGAAAAATATCAGATCGAGCGGGCCTCGCTGGTACCGACTATGTTGATCGAGTTGATTCACTGTCCGGAACGGGAAAACTACGACACTTCCAGCCTCAAGGTTGTCATGGCTGGGTCGGCACCCCTCTCCGAAGAAGTTCGGCTTGAATTCGCCCGTCTGTACGATTGCCGCATGGTCGACGGCTACGGACAGTCTGAGGCCAGTTGCGTCGTAGCAGCCTACCGGGATGAAGAACCTGCGGTGCCCGGTTCCTGCGGCCGTGCAATCCCCGATGTCAAGGTTTGTATCATGGACGAATCTGACATGCAATTAGCACCTAACATGACCGGCGAAATCTGTATTCAAGGCAACCTGGTCATGCAGGGCTACTGGGGTAACGAGCAGGCAACCCGTGAAACCATCGTCGATGGCTGGCTCCACTCCGGTGATGTAGGACATCTGGATGAAAATGGTTATCTGTTTATCACCGACCGCAAGAAAGACTTGATCATCAAAGGTGCAGAAAATATTTCTCCACGTGAAATTGAAGAGATAATCTATCGCCATCCAGCGGTTGCCGAATGCGCCGTATTCGGTGTGCACGATGCCAAGTACCAGGAAGAAATCGCGGCGGCGATCGTGCTGAAACCGGAACAATCGGCTAGCGCTGATGAAATTGGCCAACACATACTAAATTTTATCACCAAATTCAAGAAACCGGCCTACATTGATTTTTACGACTCACTACCCAAAAATTCCAACAACAAAATTCTCAAACGGAAACTACGGGAAGAGTTTATGTGTCGCTAATCGCAAGTTGCGAGATGCGATCTGTGATGGACAAATTGAGAGCCTATCTCCTGACCATCAACAGGCTGAAATCCCTAAATATAAGCACGAAGCGCCAGCGAGTGGGTCAGATATGGTTGCCATAGACTCACTCGCTGGCGTTTCGTACTAGTATTCTATATCCAGCATCCTTAACAGTGTTCCGATTATGGGATAGATTCTTAGTTCACTCACAACTTATCACTCGCAGCGATCTTGTCGAACAATTGCTTTGAATGGCTTTATTTTGACAGGATGTACAGGATGATTCGTACCATTGGTCGCAAATCTCTATGCAATGAAATTCCTATCCGGTAAATCCTGTTCATCCTGTCAAATTTCTTGCCATATGATTTAGTCAACAAGGCCACTCACAACTCTCAACACTCATGACCAATCACCAAATTCTTCTGGCGGCGCGTCCGACTGGCTTTCCCAAAGATTCCGACTTTCGGTTGGTTGAATCGGCTGTCCCCGAACCGGCTGCAGATCAATTTCTGGTCCGGGCCGTCTATTTGTCTGTCGATCCCTACATGCGCGGTCGGATGAACGATCGCAAATCGTATGTGGAACCGGTTGCCATTGGAGCCGTGATGGGAGGCGAAAGCGTCGGCCAGGTGATCCGATCGAAACATGACAAGTTTGCCGAAGGTTCGTACGTTGTCGGCCAGTTCGGTTGGCAAGAGTATGCCATAAGCAATGGCCGTGGTGTCCGCCAAGTCGACCCGGCAATTGCGCCGATCTCCACCGCCCTGCACATCCTGGGAATGCCCGGATTGACCGCCTACTTTTGTCTGTTCGATACGTGCCAATTTCAAGCCGGTGAAACGGTCGTCGTCTCGGGTGCTGCGGGTGCTGTCGGATCCACCGTTGGCCAATTGGTCAAGCTGACCGGCGGACGCGCTGTGGGGATAGCCGGCAGCGACGAAAAAATTGACTGGATTACGGACACCTTGGGCTTCGACGCGGGATTGAATTACAAGACCACCGACAACTACTACCAAGGGCTTAAGCCACTTTGCCCCGACGGAATTGATGTCTACTATGACAACGTCGGCGGTCCCATTACCGACGCCGTATTTCCACTACTTAATCTGCGTGCCCGAGTTGGAATCTGCGGCCAGATTTCGCAGTACAACCTGGAAGAAGCGGAACAAGGGCCACGCATTTTGTGGCATATGATCGTCAAACGGGCCACGATTCGCGGTTTTTTAGTTTTTGACTATTTCGATCGGGCCGCCGAAGGACTCGGCAAGCTGGCTGGCTGGCTGCAAGAAGGCAAGCTCCAATATCGTGAACGGATCACCGACGGCCTCGAAAACGCACCACAAGCATTCATCGAAATGCTGCAAGGAGCCAACACGGGCAAACAGTTAGTGCGAATATCTTCATAAAGCGGAAAGCGTTATGCGATAGATCAAGTTTTCTGAAGGAGTTGTCAGCTGACCAACTCGCATCCTTCGCATTCTTCAGGACGCTCAAGCGGACTCGGTTCGGCATGCTGTGCGGCGGGGACAACGCCTAGCAATGCTCGTTCGGCAGGAATGAGCGCCGCGAGAAAAACGCCGGCTGCGTCATAGAAACTTCCCTGGTTTTCGTGGGATAGCAACCTAGCAAAGACTGGTGCCCACCACGAAAGATGTTCGCATAAAAATCGTACCTGTGCGTCGCGACAAACGTCGAGTTGCTCGATGCGATCTGTCGAATCCTTTTCGGCAGCCAGACGCTCTTGGCCGAGGAGAAACGCCATAAACTCTAGCTCCTGAACGATGTGGTCTGGCCGTTCGGGATGTGCTGAGGACGTGGTCAGACCAAATGCACTGTAAAAGCCACTGATGTCGGCCAATGAATGGCTGCGCTGGAATGTATACTTGCTGTCGATATACTCCGTTTCGTAGGGTGGACAAGCATTCGAGACGAGCAGCCCAAATGTATCTTCGTACTCTTTGTTGAACTCTTGAGTTGAACCGGGGAGTCGTGCCAACACTTGTGAGGGGTCGAGGTCGGAGAGCGGGCGTTCGCCAGGCTCCAACTTTTCCGACTTGGCTTTGGACATGTTGCCGACGATGGCCGCGGCTTCCGACAAGAGGACGTCTTTACGTTGTGCTTCGAGTTGCTCCCAGGCGCCGGCCTTGGAATCCAATAGTGTCAAAGCAGCGAAGCGATAGAGCGACTGACGAGCCATCAGGACCACTGGGTCGAAAGTCGTCTCATCATCAAATTTGGTCATCTTAAATCTCTTGATTGGGAACTCAAATCGAATTTACGTGTGCCTCTGCTGGCCGCTCAAAGGTCGGTTCTTCGACGGTGACGCGGACAACCTCCTCACCAAGTTTATTGAAGCCGATAACGGTGTCGTTGAACAATTCCTGCGTCTTACTCGAACCGTCTGGCATGGTCACTTCGATTTCGCCAATCTTGGGGCCCTCTTCAATCTCGAAACGGAAGACGATTTGTTGATTGGCACGGAATAGCTGAAGTACCGCCAGTAGCTCTCGGTCAGGACAGCTGTATTGCTCGATGGCATGGCCCACGCCTGGGCCGAACATTTGCGTCAGATAGTTCCGCGGCACCCATCGCGGCGGTATGTAGTAGCCATTGGGCTCGGTACCGAACTGTGGATACAGGGGCAAAGCGATTTGACGCTTCCGGATGAGGTAGTACAGTGGATTCTGTGGGTCGTCGGTCCAAGACCCGTCTTCTTCAATGCTCAACAAGCCTTGCAGGCGGATCTTGCCAACGCAGGCGGCCATACAGCGGGTTTCTGCCGGAGCGCCTGTCGGACTGACGGTTTTATCCTTACCTTCCAATCGGGGGTAACACGCGATGCACTTTTCGGTCGTCCGCGTCGCAGGGCGGTACATCGCTTTTTTGTAGGGGCACCCTTCGACACATTTGCGATAACCGCGACAACGACTCTGATCGACCAGCACAACACCGTCTTCAGGCCGTTTGTAGATTGCACCGCGTGGACATGAGCCGAGACAACCGGGGTAGGTGCAATGATTGCAAATACGAGCCAGATGAAAAAACCAGACCTTGTGCTCTGGCAATAGGGCCTCACCGCCGTACTTCTCTTTTCCTTGGGTCTTGAAGATATCTCCGGTTGCCGTATCTTCGTGAATGTTGGGCGATCGCCATTGGTCGTCGGTGGGGAGGTAGCCGAGCGCCTGCTGAGCGCCGAATTCGGGACGCGGCTTTTTATCAGCGGCCTCAAAAATCGTGAGTCCATCAAAAACCCCATAAGGTTTATCTTCCGCGGCCTTGTTGCGTGCATCCCAAACTTGACCCGCCGGGTTGGCCTCCTCCAACATCGTCAGCAGCTTCGCATCCCAGTGCTGCGGATAACCGCCGTAGGGTTTGGTTTCCACATTGTTCCACCACATCAATTCCTGGCCCTTGGAAAAGGTCCAGGTGCTCCGGCACGACATGGTACAGGTTTGGCAATTGATGCAACGATTGGTGTTGAATACAAACGCAAATTGCGACTGCGGATGACGCTCCTCAAGTGGGTAGCTCATCTCGCGACCGATTTGCCAATTATTGACGGTAGGCATTACAAATCTCTCCTTCAGCGGCCAGGTTCATCGTCTTACCGTGTGTCACGGTTGCTTTGCAAACTAGGGCGTTTCTATTTGTACCAATCGCTCCGAAGTAGGCACGGTTTCCTTCGTTGTTACGCGAGTGACTCCACACCGGGCTAGGGTTTGCCCGATTCGTGCCGTCATCTCCTCCTCACCAAAAAAATGCAACAGTCCGTAAAATGCTTGGTAATTGGGATCTCGGGCCAACTGCAAAATTGCTTCGGTTCCCCAGCCCATGCGAGCGTACTCTTCGACCAGCAGTCGTAGCATCAGATTGGGATCACCGGGTACTTCAAAGGCATGCAATTCCATGGGGTCGTCGGGCAGGATTTCCCGTGAGGCCGGATGCACCTTGGCAGCCACGTTAGGGATTTCGTCAGACATGTCTGTTTTCCTTCAATTTCATATGTTCTCGGGAAGCGGCGAACGGACGATTAGGTTTTCACCGTAATGTATCCACCGACTAGATACTGATCGTTATGGGGCGAATCAGAACTTGGGCTATAGTCCGATTCGGCCGGCTTCCACAGTCCAACTCCACCGATCCCGCCGTCTTCCGCCTTGGTGAGGCGGATCAACGTTTCTTTCGGTACCGTGTTGATTGCATGATTGTCGACGTCGAAACCAAATGCGAAACCCATTACGCCCGTTTTCTTGTGAAACAGCGTATCGGTCTGGTGCATCGGCATCATCCAATTCCGTGTGATGCTTTGATGTGAACCGTAGCGGTAACTCGATTGGTAGCCGGTCTCGGCGACCAACGCCCGACCGTCCGGACGCGTTTCATGGGCCTTGACCGAGCGCTCGCTGGCGATCCAGCCTGTGTGTTTCATGATGGTAAAATTGTACGGTAAGCCGGGATTGAACTTCACACGGACCATGCAACGGAACGCTTTATGCCGCGGACCGTCGTCATCCTTCCACCCGATATAGGGCCGATCGAGTTCGTTGGCGTCGACCCACACATAGTCTCCCTCATTCAACCCCTGATCGAGAGCCGCTTGCGGATTGATTTGTATTTGGCGATCGGCCACCCCAGGTGCTCGTTTATCGGTGCGATGAGGATCACCAAAGCTGTCGCTCCAGATCCAATGCCAATCGACCGTCGACCAAGACGAGTGGGTCGAGTGACGGCTCTTGGGAGTGCAACAAAAGAACGAGTAACCCTGTGACCATAACGGGTTGACTGTTTGCTTTACCTCATCCCAAGACATCTTTATGTTGCGGACTTGTCGCAAGTCTGCGTCGAGTGTGTCGTGAGCAATGCCGTAGTCGACCGGCCGGATGAACGGACTGGTCGAGACGATTACGTTAGGCAAATAGGGTGTAGCCTCAACGCCTTCGCGATGCACGCATAGATTCTCGCCGAATTCAATGGCTTCGGGAATATCGCAATAACTGTGCAGCCGACCGCTGTCGGTGTAGAACGGAATCGAATCGTGAATCTGCTCATAAAATGGAACTCGGGGATAAGTGCGGAACAACATCAGGCCCGCGCCTGGCTCGCCGCCGTAATCGCCCTTAATAAACTTGTCGACGTTGTACGGCCCATCCTTGCCGCGGGTTGTGGTGCTGTTGTCGAATACACGCTGAATATAAACCTTGGCCTTGCCTTCGGTGATGAACTTGAAGTAGTCGGAAAAGCGATTATCTCCTGTTTTGGCGGCAAGCGCATCGGAAACTTTGGCGAAGACCATGCCGTCGTCCACGGTGTCGTGAACCGGCTTGATTCCCCCTTTCCATATTTGCAGGAATGGATTGGAGCACGATCCACCACAATCGTAATCCTGGAATTCCACCCATGAATTCACTGGCAATACGATATCGGAGTATTCCGCACTGCCAGTCCATTCGATTTGTTGGTCGACAATCATGTCTACCTTGGGCAACACATTGACGATGATGTTGTAGATCCACTTCGCCTGATTCAGGAAATTGGCGTTGTTGTACCACACGACTTTCGTCGGCGTGGGCATGTGGGACTCCCCAGTAAAACACCGATTACCACCTTTGGGAAGATCAACGGTAAGCGTCTTTTCACCACTGGCCCAATACGAGGGGTCTTCCACGTCGGTCGTGTGCCGAAGGTGGTCGTGGGTAATGCGCGCTCCTTCGTCGAGTACCGGAGCAAATGGGTCTTCGTGCGTGTAGCTGCCGACGCCCGGGCCGCTCCAAGAAGACGCCTGAAGCAGCGCACCCTTGTAGTTACCAGCCCACGTGTGCGAGCCCGCACCATGTTTGCCGATATTGCCCGTCAGCAGCAACGGAAGATACGTTGCCCGGTTGTGCAGCGTGGCATGGAAATAGTGATTCACACCTTCGCCGATGTGTATCGCTACGGGATGCCCTGCCTCAGTCGTCTGCCAAATGTCATCGGCCAGACGTCGGACCAAATGCGCTGGCGCACCCGAAATCTCTTCAACCATCTTCTCGTCGTAGTCTTTCAGATGCCGCCTGTACATTTCCATGACCGGCATCACTTCGACTTCGGTGCCATCGGCAAGTTTCACCTGAAATGTGCCCTCGAGTGCCGCATTAATGTCCGAATGGACTCCGACTTCGTCACGACTGATAAAAGTGACTCGGTTCGCATTGCTGTCCCAAACGCAAAAATCGCCAATCTTTGCCCGCTGTTCGTCGTTCAAACCCTGGATCTTGTAAGATGGCCCACCGGTGATATCTTTCGGTTGATAGTTGGACTGAATATCTTCAGGCCTTAGACGCCGAAGGTTGTCGGTTCGTACCAGCAGGGGGAAATCGGTAAAACGACGGCAGAAGTCCGGCTTGTACCAGTCGTTGTCGAGCATGATCTTGGTCACGCCCAACAGTACCGCCAGATCCGACAACCCAGGCCGTACACTGATCCAATAATTCGACTTGGTCGCCGGACAATTGTATTCGGGTGCGATGTCAACCAGCTTTGCACCGCGCTCGATGCACTCGTTCAGCCAGTGCGACTCGGGCATCTTATTTTCGATTAGGTTCTTGCCGATCTGGATGACTAGCTTGCAGAACCGCATGTCGTTGAAGTCCATGTCCGCCGTTTGCAAACCGTGGACATACGGATGCCCTGGCGCTTGATCACCGCGCCAAGTGTACTCGTTCCAGTCGCGTGCACCGCGTGCTTCTTCTGGTGGCACTTCGCGAACGTGGTGATCCAGCAGACCGAGTACGTTGGCAAAGCGATAAATGCCAAATTTACCAACCACGCCATGAATGGGAAGATTGGAGCCCATTTTGATCACTCGTGTGCCAGCCCCTTCGACCTTGTCGATCATCCGCTGTTCGTAGCCATCCTTCTTCAGGCGTTCGGCCCCTTCGTCGCCGCTGTAGGTTCCCGAGATAGCATGCAAACCTTCAGCAGCGTATTTCGACACTTCGTCCCACGAAACTCGAACGTAGCTGTCGTTGCCTCGGTCGTCGAACTTGTATTTCGTGCGTAGTGCCGGTTCGTCCGACAGCGATGGGCAGCCGTCATCGACCCATTGTTTCCAGCCACTGCGAAGCACAGGCCCCTTGAGTCGATACGGGCCGTAAACTCGACGCTGCATCGAAAATCCTTTCGAACAGCCGCGTGGGTTCCAAGCCTTGGTGGCCTTATTGCCGTAGAGATCGCCACAGCGGTCGTGGTCGTAATTTTGTTCGCTGCGGATCATGACGCCATTACGCACAAATGCGCGAAGTCGGCACATATGCGTATCATTCGGAGCACAAACCCAGGTAAACGAGTCGTCGGTGTGATACTGGTCGAGATAAATCTGTTCCCAACCTCGATTCGGATAGGCCCCCAGGGGATTGTCGACGCTCAGCGGCGCGAATGCCCACGCTTTCGCCCCAACGGCTAATAGAGATCCACCGCTGGCGGCGCAAGTTTCCAGGAATTGTCGGCGTGAAACCTTCATCTTATCGCTCCTTGGGGTAACTACCGTGTCCCGCGTGGTAAAGCAAGGAAATCGGAATTAACACTTTACTAAGGCTGTTACTTCTCCAACTCAAGATCCTGCCAAATTGTGATCAACTTCTGGCCATCGCGATCTCTATATGAACCGTTCCAGACCGCCAGCGCGACCGACGCTTTTTCCCCCGGCACGAGCGAGACGCCTTCGTCGGGCGATTCGACGGTCAATGCCCGCCGCATCTCTACCGTCCAACGCCCCTCTTTCCATTGTCCCATCGTGTTGACTAATTGGTTCTTTGGAATGCGATAAGTGATGCTTCCCGGTCCCCCGACGGCCAAGTTGGTACCACCGGACTTCGATCCTGTCGGGACAATCTGGTTCCCAACTGCTAACGCGGGCAAACTGATTTTGGGCTGTTCAGCCTGCGCGGTTCCTTTGCGCTGATACTCTGCCGTAGCGACGACCTTTTCACTGAAGGGATAGATGTCCGCTACGATATTGGGATATTGATCTTCGACATCAATTGCCGTCTGCCGATCGGCATCCCAGAACCAGACGTCTACCGAATGGTCTGCACTTCCCATGCCAAGGAACGGTTCCGCCTCACCCCGATAGAGTTCCATCGCCACAGCGTCCTCGAAAATTTCGCTTTGGGTCGCATGTTCGTCTTGCGACTGGTCATTCCAAGAGAGACGCACGACGATCGATTTACCGTCATGGATAGCCTGAACTTGTAGTTTGGGATCCGCATCGTTGCGCCACCACAGCGGCATAACCCGCGGGTAGACCGGCGCGGAATCTTCCCAGGCATTCGAATCGAAGGGCTCGGGCATCGTGCTGACGGCTTTTACAATAATCTTTGTGCGATTCATCATGGCCGCCAATCGCGTTTCTTCGCTGGACAAGGAACGAATAAAATGGACAAGGTCGACAAGATCTACCGGCGGCAACGCACTCGAACTAGGCATCGGCGTACCAGGCATCCCATAAGCAACTCGGCGAAACAGAGACGCTCCATCGTGACCACCCTTGAAGATGCCTAGTGTGAAGTCGCGTGGACTCGTCGGCAATCCTTCGCCGTCCACCATCTTCTCCACACCATCGCCCTTTCCATCCTTTCCGTGACAAGCGTGACAATTCTGTTTGATGTAGATATCGCGACCCCGAGCAATGGACTCCTTGTCGGGCGACTCGATCACCGGAACGACCGTACTTTCACCCGGTGTCGTAAAATCGTGCACGTAATCCTGGATTTCTTTCTGCACCTCTTCATCAGCGAGTTCCTCTTCGGTGAGTTCCTCCTCTTCCTTGAGAAGATTTGCATACGATTCGCGGGCACCTTCTTTTCTCAGCCGAAGTACCTCATCGACAAGTGCCTCACGTTCCTTTTGCTCAAGGTGCTTCCAGGGTGGCATCGAGGAACCAGGCATGCCTCGAAGCAGTACGGCGTGCAAGTCATCGCGAGTCGGAACATTATTCGAAGTACTCACCAGCCGAAACCGTCCGGCTCGGAAATCCCGTGGCTTGGGGAACAAAAACGCGGCCGCGACTCCTTTGCCATCGCCATTTTTGCCATGACAGGTGGCACAATTGAGGGCGTAAAGTTTTTCTCCTGAGGGAGAAGACGCCGAAAGGGGAGATGCCACAGAAGACTGCGAGACGGACGGTTGCTGTTCATCAACTGCTTGAACTGTCGAATTGTCCTTTTCAGGAGCAGGCTTTTCGACAGGAGCAGGCGTTTCGACGGGAACTGGCGTTTCTGCGACAACGCTCGAAGAATCAGCGCTCGGTGCCGACTTTTCCAACACGGTTGACGGCGAACGCTGACAGCCCAACGTGCAAAGGATGATTATCGCACTGACAATCGTCAGAGTAGCCTTCGCATTTACAGGTACGGTGTTCTGATGTTTCTCTCCACGTCTCATGGCGTGCGTTCCCTTTCTCGCGCCTTACGGTGCTACGATTGGTCCTGACTGCACAGAATTCATGAAGTGTTCGTGTTGCTATCTCTTTTGTTGCTATCTCTTTTGTTGCTTCGTCTTTCGCTTCCTCCCTATTCTTATTTCTTATTACAGTTGCTGAAGTCATCGGTAGAAAGCAGAAATACGTCTAGCTTCGTCTGCCTGAGGAAAGTACGAATTGCTCATTAAACTGCACGTAAGCTTCTGCAAGTCGGCTCATGGCTGCGATCGCATTCTGTGCGGTTTTACCGTAGGGAGTCATTCGTTTGCACCTCCATGCGATCAGGAATACCAGCATTTCAAATGTATTACAAGAATAAAAGATCTATATATCGAGAAATATCGCAAACTTTTTATTTAGGAGACACTTGGGAGGGGCATGTCCGTGCCGAAAACAGTTCGCTGATTGTCTTGGGCAATGAAGGGATCTTTGAAACTGTTTTCACTAAATCACCATCCCCCCGTCGACTTGCAACACGGCGCCGGTGGTGAACGAACTGGCCTCGGAGGCAAAGTAGAGCGCTGCTCCGGTCAGTTCATCCGTATCGCCAATTCGTCCCAGTGCTTTCAGCGAGGTAATCTTTTTCTCGATTTTTGGATCGCTCCACATCGCCGCACTGAGCTGTGTTTTGATCAAGCCGGGACAAATTGCATTGACACGTATTTTTTGCCGGCCCAGTTCGCGCGCCATCACCTTGGTGAGCATGATCAGAGCTGCTTTCGACACGGAGTAGATCCCCTGGTCGACAAAAGCAGTCAATCCAGCGATGGAGGCGACATTGATGATGGAGCCGCCATCGGCCATCTGCTTAGCGACTAGTTTTGAGAGAGTGTAAGGCCCTTTCAAATTGACATCCATGGTTTTATCCCAGGCAGGCTCTTGGGAATCAAGGATCGGGCCATAGTAGGGATTGGTACCGGCATTATTCACCAGCACATCGACGGTGCCAAACTGCTGCCGAGCTGCTTCAACCAATGCAGCCAATGATTCACCCTGACCCACATGGGCAACCAGACCCAGCACACGGTCACCAGATGATGCCACTTCGGCCAGCGCCTCGTCGACCCCCTCCTGCTTTCTGCCACAAAGGGTAACGGTGGCGCCTGCGTCGAGAAAACTTTTGGCCATCGCCAGGCCGATCCCGCGCGTCGACCCAGTGATGATGGCATTGCGTCCCTCAAGGGAAAATTGATCGCTCATGGTGTTGCTTGCTCCAAATAGGTTAGGCAATTTGACGTCACCCGATTTCCCATCACCCTAGCAAACCGATCCCACATCAGCAATCAATACCCAAGATGATTACTACCACGAAGGACACGAAGAGCACGAAGGGATCAGACTACGCCACGCTTAGTGCACCTTTACCAAACATTGCTCATGGGCGAATTCCAGGAGATCTGGCTCAGTTTTTAATGAACTTCAATGGCACCACCGATTGAGCAATTGGAGAGATCGTAGAATTCAATCCTTCGAGCTCTTCGTGTCCTTCGTGGTAATATCTTCCTGCGGCAATGTCTCTGACCGTGCACTCCTACTAGCCGCAAAGCATCTCTTTTTGTAGATTTAGTCGGTCGTATGTCGTTGTCAATTCTCTATTTTCACTCCTCATTCCATCCTTAAAAAGGTCTTCCCCACAAAGGTTCCCATGTCCGACCTGGTTCATTATTCCACACAACAAAATATTGCCGTCCTGACAATCGACAATCCGCCTGTTAACGCGCTCAGTTCGGGTGTTCCAGAAGGTATAGAGGCTGGGCTGAAACGGGCCTTGGCCGATGACTCGATCGTGGGGATTGTCTTGATCGGAGAGGGACGCACCTTCATTGCTGGTGCCGATATTCGTGAATTCGGCCGCATGGCTTCGGGCCAGCTTGCCGTAACCGATACGTTGCAGCGAGTTCTCACCGCACTGGAAGACAGTCCCAAACCGGTAGTCGCTGCGCTCCACGGAACCGCCCTGGGGGGAGGTCTTGAAACAGCCATGGCATGTCACTGGCGAGTGGCCATGCCAACGGCACGAGTGGGGCAGCCTGAGGTGAACTTGGGGCTGATCCCAGGTGCCGGTGGCACCCAACGACTGCCTCGTTTGTGTGGCATCAACCGAGCCGCAGAAATCTGTGCGACCGGTCGGATGGTCGGTGCAACCGAAGCACTCGAAATGGGCGTCCTCGACAAAATCGTCGAAGGCAAACTGTTGGACGGCGGCATTGATTTCGCACTCGATCAGGCTGCCCAGGGCAATCCACCACGCAAGGTCCGCGAATTGCAGGATCGTCTTGACCACGGGCAAGACAGCAGTCCGGCACCGGAGCAGCTTAAGCAACTATTAGCCCATAAGTCGCGTGGCATGACAGCGCCTCAGCGGTGTATTGAGGCCGTGGAACTGGCCGGCACCTTGCCATTTGACGAAGCGCTCAAAAGTGAGGGAGAAATTTTTCGTGAATGTCTCCAGTCGGACCAATCGCAGGCGCTCATTCACATTTTCTTCGGCGAACGCATCGTGGCAAAAGTCCCAGGACTGCCCAAAGATCTACCTCACAGGACGATCGAACGGGCGGCCGTCATCGGTGCCGGTACCATGGGCACGGGCATCGCAATGACTTACCTCAACGCGGGCATCCCTGTGGTCTTGAAAGAAATCGATTCAGAACCGCTGCAAAGGGGTGTTGAACGAATCCGATCAACCTATGAGAAGGCGCGCGCTAAGGGGCGGATCAGCGCCGAACAGTTCGACACCCTGCTGGCCCTGTTAACCCCCACCACCGAATATGGTGACCTGGCCAATGCAGACATTCTGGTCGAAGCGGTATTCGAAGGAATGGATCTCAAAAAACGAGTCTTTGCCGAAATGGATGCAGTCGCCAAACCGTCAGCCATCCTGGCGAGCAACACGTCGACCCTCGACATCGATGAAATAGCTTCCGCCACGAGCCGTCCGGAAAGCGTAATCGGACATCACTTTTTCAGCCCTGCCAACATCATGAAATTGCTGGAAATCGTGCGCGGACAACAGACCAGCGATGAGGTGATCGCCACCTCGATGGGACTGGCCAGACGCTTAAAAAAAGTTGCCGTATTGGTCGGCAATTGCTTTGGCTTCCTGGGCAACCGAATGTTTGAACCGTACCTGCGCGAAGCTCAATTTCTGCTGGAAGAAGGGGCGACCGTCGAACAAGTCGACCGGGCTCTGCACAACTTTGGCATGGCGATGGGACCGCTGGCCGTTTCCGACCTGGCAGGGATCGACGTGTCGTGGCGAATCCGCGAGGAGATCAAAGATTCCATCCCCGCCGACATTCGCCATCCGCTGGTGCTGCCCAAACTGTACGAACTGGGCCGCTATGGCCAAAAAACGTCCGCCGGCTGGTATCGTTACGATGGCCGTACCCCGGTAGCCGATCCTGAAGTTGAAAATCTCATCGTACAGACCGGCTTGGATGCGGGTATTGAACAACGTACTTTCGACGATCAAGAAATCGTTGAACGGATTATTTACGCCCTGATCAATGAGGGAGCACGCGTGCTGACCGATCACATCGCTCAGCGATCGGTCGACATCGATATCGCCTATGTCTACGGCTATGGGTTCCCCGCCTGGCGCGGTGGCCCGATGAAACATGGCGACCTGACGGGCCTCTCCAAAATATGCCAGCGGGTCGAAGAGTTCCACCAACAACACGGATCACTCTGGGAGCCGGCGCCCCTGCTGCAAGAGCTGTCCAAATCGGGCGGAACCTTTTCGGAAAATTGACAGCTAAGGCGCCACCGTTACCAACAACGCGCGAAATCTACAAAAATGGCCAACTCCGTTGGAGACAGACTCAATTAGGACGGGCCATAAGCCGGTTGCGAATCGAGTCCATCGACTTTTCCATGGAAACATTGGAAGAATCATGATGGGCGGCGTCAATGGCGACATTGAGAATATAGGATCCAAGGACAACCGGATCTTCTATCAAATCGTCGTCAAATATTCCAGATTCGTCAAAATGTATATTTTGGCGAGCGATGATTTTTGCGACGTTCTCGAGGCGTGGGATTTTTGCAATTAAATCATGGCCGACCTGTGGATGACCATGGTAGATACGGCGTTCTTCCATGGTGAGCTTTTCACCGAAGGACAACTTAGCCAATGTTGTTTCTGGAATCGTGACGCAGCCTACCTGAGATAGCATCGCCGCAAGCTCGATTTCCCACGCATTGTCCACTTTCAATTCCTGACATATTTGGCGCGCCAGACGGCGAACTTTCGTAGTGTGACCGAAGGCCGTCGGGTTCACAAGCGAGAGCACTTCCGTCAGGACTCTCACACTGGCGGTCAAGGTTTTCGATAGCAGTTCTTGCTCGACTGTGACCAATCGGTACTGTTCAATCCCCGCTTCCAGTGCTTTGATAAATGCTTCCGGCGAACAAGGTTTTGTGAGAAATCGGAAAATTTGCCCATCATTGACAGCATCCATCGCTGTTTTCTGGTCGGCATTTCCGGTAAGCATCATTCTTACACTGTTGGGAGCGACCGTGCGAACCTCATTGAGAAATTGTATTCCATTTATTTTTGGCATCTGCATGTCAGACACAATCACTGCAAATGGATCCTCTTTAGATACTAATTTCAGCCCTTCTTTTCCTCCAATTGCAATTTCAAGTTGAAATAGCTTCCGCAACTGGCGTTTGTATCCTTGAAGAATATTCAGATCGTCATCGACCAGGAGAATTTTATGATTCATGCTAGTTCAGCTTTTGCTAAAAAGTAATTGTCAGCCATGTTTCGCCACTCAGGAAGTTGATTCGCAATACCTAAGTGTTCTAAGTTTTCGATATCGGTATCAAGACAATAGGGTACTCCACTAGACTCGTTTGCCTCATTGGCCAGGACATTAGCAATGTGGACCGCCGTCAGAGGAGCAAATTCTTTCACCGGACAATCTGTGGGCTGATGGTGATAGGCCACCGCCTCCACAATTGGATCTGCGATACCCCACAGACTCAACAGATACGCGCCCACACTCGAATGACTGGCGCCGAGGCACTCTATTTCAGCGTCATACAACGAAATAGAGTTTTCCTGTGCAAAAGCCATGGTTTCGCTATATTGTTCCGGCAGGTTTTCCAGCAATAGTAATTGTCCGACATCATGGAGCAATCCGGCGAGTAGAGCATCTTCCGCCAATTTATAGTCGTCGCAGTGACTCTTGGCTATCTGCTGAGCCAGATGACTCACCGCCAAGCTATGCTCCATGAGCGATACGACAGAATATTCTTGTACGCCATCGGTAGAAAATTGGGGAAATATCCCTGCCGATAGTACCAGTGGCTTGAGTATGTTGAGTCCGAGCAATGCGACTGCTTGGCTGGGACTCTCGATGTGTCTCGGAATGCCGAAAAAAGAAGAATTCACCATTTGCATAAGCTTGGCAGTCATACCGACATCTTGCGAGACAAGCATTGCGACTTTCTGCAAAGATGCGTCCTCTGACTGCAATTCCTCCAACAATTGCGTGTAGACATGAGGCAATCTGGGGAGTGTTGAGACTTGGGAAACAAGACACATGAACAATTCATTATTGTGCATGTCTCTGAGAGAACACGCACGAGCGATCGTAGCTTTCAACGTTTCAGTATCGCAGGGCTTCGACAAGTACTGGTGGGCTGATGTCACGGTTCGCAGCACGTTGGAATGATCGGCCTGGCCGGATAGAATGATTCGGACCGTTCCCGGATATCGATTCTTAATTTCAATGAAAAGTTGATCTCCATCCATGCCTGGCATGCGCATGTCGCTGATAACGACATCAAACGGCGATTCGGCCATGCGTGCCAAAGCCTCTTTCCCACTTTCGACAAACTCCATTTGCCATTCATTCCGAAGGCTTCGCAACATGCGCCGCAACCCGGACAAAACATTGGATTGATCATCCACGAATAAAATACGTGTCTTCATAGTTTGTCCTGGAGTGAATGCATTTCCTCAACGATCGGCAATCGACTGAAGACCACCGCCTGAAGGCGGAGGGTTCGCCGACAGTCGGCTAAAGCCCGACTTTCTGGTTGTGGCTTACTTACCGCAATCGCCACGAAGTGGCGAA
>JBDOMT010000232.1:0-2168 GCA_039831705.1 Pirellulales bacterium
AATGATCTGGCCGGGGGACAGGAGTTGCTCGATCTGGCCAAGAAGAAGGGCGTTCGCATATGGGGCGCTCCAACGGTGGTGATGAGCCCGCAGTTCCACTTCATGTCCAAGACGCTGCGTGAAGGTAAGTTGGGACGCGTCGCTGCGGCCCACGCCAGCTATGGTAATGCCGGGCCGGGTTGGACCAGCTTTTTTTATGATAAGAACGGCGGCAGCATGCCGGATCTGGGCGTCTACAACTTGATGACACTTACCGGACTATTTGGTCCTGCCCGTTCCATCGTGGCAATGTTGAGCATCATCACCCCAACACGGAATATCAGGGGAAAAGGCAGAATCAAAGTCGAGGCCGAGGACAACGCCATGGTTCTAATGGACCATGGCGATGGTGCCATTTCACACATGCAGTGTGGGTTCAATTACCATAAGGGCGGCCATCACGCGGCCACTAACCAATCTCATCACACGATTTCGATCGCCGCCACGGGTGGCTCGATGTACTTGGCCGGATACGATTGGGCTCCCCATGGCGTCGATTTGGCCTTGCGTGCCCAAGGCAACAAGATCGTGCGTCATGTTGTCGACAAGCCGCGTCCTGGAACCGGCCTATATGGCGAGGGCTACTCTTGGCAGCAGGGCGCCTCGCACGTAGCCGAATGTCTGGCCACGGGCAAACAGCCGGAGGTCTCAGCGGAACACGCCCTGCACGTGATTGAAATCATGACTGCCGCTCGAGAGTCTCAGCGGACGGGTAAAAGAATTGCCATCAAGTCGCGATTCACGCTGCCGGCCGTCGAAGGCCCCTAGCACCGCTCGCGCTCGCCAGCGGCACCTGCAAATCTTTTGGCCGTCCAGCAGCAGATCATGCTGTTGGTCGGTTAGTGACTACTCATCCCCTGGCGGTGTACGAACCGTGCAGCTCTTCTACCGGCGCACTTTCAATTGGGATATTCGAAAGTCGCGATACCTTGCGGCGCGCGTCCACATATGACGCAAGCCGATGCGGCCTTCCGTGATCGGAGGCAACGCATCCGTCTTCCAGTGACACAAATGCTTCTGTTCACTGTTGCGGATGAACATGAAAAGATCGTCGTCCTTCTTGATGACCGTTACTTTGTAAGGCACATCTTTTGCAAACAGGCCCGTCCTCAAGTAGTCCGGTTTGAGGTCGGTTTTGGCCAGGCCGTTTCCAGTCTCCGGCATGTACCGCCGCGCACGGATATAGTCGTTCTGTGCATCTACGTTGCCGATGCCAAAAGCCGCATAGCTAATGTGCAGCAAGTCCATGTGGTTAAAGTATTCTGACATAGCCGGTACAGCGCGTTTGTCGCTCCATCTTGTGATGTCTTTGTCATAGCCATCCGCACCGCTGCCGGTCGCTTGGAGATAAAGAATCGTAACGGCTTCAGTGGCGTCATCAGTTTTCGTGTACTCGTAGTCGAGGCGAATATCTCCCGTGAAGCTATTCTTTGTCCACATCACGGCGTGAGATGAGTTCTCCTTGCGCACTGGCCCCGCCTTGAAATCCATGCCTTTTTTGCTGTTGGCGGCGGTGGCTTTCAGGCCGTCGAGAGTCCAACGATCCCGCCAATTCCCAGTACATGGGTCGAGGAACACCTCCTTCCAATCAGCACGACTGAGCTTCTGAAACTCTGCCATGTTCTTCTCTTTCACACCCTGCTTCTTCTCATTCTCGTTCCGCCGTGAACAGAACCCAGAATCACCGAAGAGATAAACGAGTTGAGTGAAGTCGCCTTGCTGGAAGTATTCGTCGGTTGACCACGTAGAGAAAATCACCCTGGCGTCGGGATGGGCGTTGACGACTGAGTGCGGACAGTTGAACAGGCGGCGACCGGTCTTGGTGTAGGTGATCACGTCCTTGATCTTCTTCCAGGTCTTTCCGTGATCTTCGCTCCGCCACTGCTCAATGTTCCCGCCGATTCGCCCTTTGGTTGTCAACCGCCCCTCATCCGTGCGGGATCCGCGGGCGACCAGATACACGTTGACCAATCCGTTCGGCTCAGGGAAGACCGCCTGCCCATTGTCCCATATCGAATCGGTGGTGGTGATGTTGTTGAGAACCCAACGCTTACTGTCCCATCGCGCGTACTTGTAGGTGTAGTCGACGTTATTGGTGTGCCACTCGGCTTTGTCTGCGGGCATCTTGC
>JBDOMT010000017.1:0-9335 GCA_039831705.1 Pirellulales bacterium
AATCGCAGCCACCTTGCCTTCAATTCCCCGTTCGCCGAAACCGCCTGGCACCAGGATGCCATCGTAACCACTCAGCAAGCTTTGCGCGCCTGAAGCTTCTACCTCTTCACTGCGAATCGCTCCAATTCGAATCTGAGCAGCCGTTGCAATGCCCGCATGGTCCAGGGCCTCATAGATAGACTTGTAGGCATCTCGATGGTCCGCATACTTTCCAACCACCGCGATGCTAATTTCATGCTTCGGATTACGCAGTCGTACTAAAATATTTCGCCAGGCATCCAGGTTGGGCTCTGGTGCTCGCAATTGAAGCTTTTGGCAGATCAGGCTGTCGAGATGATTGTCGACCAGGCTTAAGGGCACTTCGTAAATAGAAAAATCTTTATCCCGTTCTTCGATGACCGCGTCGTAGGACATATTGCAGAACAGGGCAATCTTTTCTTTCTCCTCGCGGCTAATGGGCTGCTCGGTACGGCAGATGAGAATATCGGGTTGGATGCCAATTGCACGCAATTGCCCCACCGAATGTTGGGTTGGTTTGGTTTTCAACTCCCGGGCTGCTTTAAGATAGGGCACCAGGGTTAAGTGAATGTAAAGGCAGTTTTCCTTGCCGACCTCCAATGAAAACTGCCGGATTGCTTCCAGGAATGGCAGGCTTTCAATATCGCCGATGGTGCCGCCAATCTCCGTGATGACAACGTCAGCGGGCGCATGAGTTTCGGTGGCCGGTTCGTGGTTTGGCTGGCCATCGACAGGAGATTCTGCACTGACCGGAACCTCTGCGGTTCCTACTTTATGCCCTGCGGTTCCTACTTTATGAATGACGGACTTAATTTCGTCAGTAATGTGAGGAATGACTTGGACCGTTTTGCCAAGGAATTCACCTCGGCGTTCTTTGTTGATGACCGATTGGTAGATTTGTCCCGTCGTGTAGTTGGAATCTCGAGTAAGCGGGCCGTGAGTAAATCGTTCGTAATGTCCCAGATCCAGGTCGGTTTCACTGCCATCGTCTAGAACGTAGACCTCGCCGTGCTGGTAGGGACTCATGGTTCCCGGATCGACATTGATGTACGGGTCAAGTTTTTGCAACCGCACATTCAAGCCCCGTTGCTCCAGGAGCATGCCGATGGAAGCGCTGGTCAGGCCCTTACCAAGTGAGCTGACAACGCCTCCGGTGACAAAAATATGCTTGGCCATGGTGCTTGTCTTCCGTCCCTGGTGAGAAATGAAATTGGATCGTGCAACGAATTGCCTTGCTTCGATTCTACCGCGTCGGTCGCTCTGAGTGCAGGGGGGGAAATAGGCGTCGGGTTTCAGATATTGGGTAACAGGCAAAGCCCGATGCCTGATATCCGATGCCTGATATCTAATTTCCCTCACCTATAAAATTGCCCTTGGCCGACTGCTGGGAAAGCGTTTGGAATATGGCGGATATTGGGAAGCCGTTGTTCCCGAGGCCAGAGGATTTCCACCACATCAAAGCGACTGGCATTTTGCAGGAGCCCATGTGATTTGAGATAGGCGCTTGCACTACGCGATAGTCGGGCCTGCTGCGTTGTGCGAAGTGATTGGGAGGGTCGGCCGAAAGTGGAAGAGCGACGTGTTTTTACTTCGACAAAGACCATGGTTCTGCCGTCTACGGCAATGATATCTATTTCACCCAGAGGAGAGCGAAGACGCTGTTCGATAATCCGATATTTCTTTTTACGCAGATACCGGGCCGCCGCCTGTTCCCCCCGTAGTCCCAATGCCATCCGTTGCCCCAACAGAGGCGGTGAATCGAGCGCTGGTGCATGTAGCCACCTCGAAGAAAGCCACGTCCTCAAATGGGACAATCCCCACAACTTGGCCAATATTTGTGTGGGGATCAAAACGCGTGATGGCATTTTTACGCCTTACTAAAGTGACAGGCACTTTTCCGGCTCTAGACCTTAAACCTTTTTTCTGTCGGTTCGCCGTTCCTTCAGGCGAACAGCTTTGCCGGAACGCTCACGTAAATAGTAGAGTTTGGCACGACGTACCACACTGCTTCGCTTAACTTCTACTTTGACAATTCGAGGTGAGTGAAGTGGGAATTTTCGTTCGACACCTTGGCTGGCAACGATGCGTCGAACGGTGAACATTTTTCGGGTGCCAGAACCGCTTATCGCGATAACGACCCCACTGAAAACCTGAACCCGCTCTTTGGCGCCTTCCAGGATTTTCGTGTGCACATCGACCGTATCGCCAACTTCAAATTTGCCTACATTTTCATTGAGATTCGAGCTCTCAACATAATCGAGTATTTCTTGGCTCATCGCCTGAACTCCCTTGAATTTGTTTCAGTTATCAGTCAGCCCACTTTTTCAGTTATCAGTGAGCCCACTTATTTTAGTTGTCAGAGCTTTTTTAGTTGTCAGAGCTTTTTTAGTTGTCAGAGCTTTTTTAGTTGTCAGAGCTTTTTTAGTTGTCAGAGTAAGTCAGCACGATGCTGGGTTGTCCGCTCAAGGCTGTTTTGCTCACGCCACTGGGCAACTTGCTGATGGTTGCCACTCAGCAATACCTCAGGGACTTGCTTGCCGCGATACTCTCGCGGACGGGTGTATTGGGCATGTTCTAAGACTCGCTTTCCGTGTCCAAATAGTCCACGGGTGAATGAGTCGCGTTGGTTACTTTGGGCGTCTCCTAAAACTCCCGGCACAAACCGGATGATTGCATCGATGATGACCATGGCTGCGACCTCGCCGCCATTTAATACATAATCGCCAATGGATATCTCGTCGGGTTCAAGCAGGTCGCTAATACGTTGATCAAATCCTTCGTAACGCCCGCACAACAGCAATATTCGGTCGTACGTCGCCAACTCCTCTACCACTTCCTGATCAAGGCGTCGGCCTTGTGGGGTGAGCATGATCAGGTGCCCCGGGCCCCCTTCCCCCGAAGATTCTGCCATCTGCTGAACTGCCTCCACCGCCTCCACTACGGGTTCCGGTTTGAGCACCATGCCTGGGCCACCGCCAAAAGGGCGATCGTCGACCATGCGGTGCTTGTCCGTTGCCCAATCTCGAATGTTATGTAGTGATACCTCCACCAGAGATCGTTCGATGGCCAGTTTGAGCAAGCTTTGGCTCAAGTACCCCGAAAATATATCTGGAAACAGTGTTAGTACATCCAGACGCATAATCAATCAACTTAAGATTTCGATTCTTCTGAAGCCTTTTCAGTAGTTTCTGTAACTTTGGCAGTAGTTTCTGCAGCTTTGGCCGCAGGCTCTGCATCTTTTGCTTCGGGCTCAGCCTCTTTTGTCACAGCTTCCTTGGCCCCCGCCGCAGGCTTATCAGCCTTAGCTTCTTTTGCCGTAGGCTTTTCAGCCTTAGCTTCTTTTGCCGCAGGCTTTTCAGCTTTGGCTTCTTTTGCCGCAGGCTTTTCAGCTTTGGCTTCTTTTGCCGCAGGCTCTTCAGTTTTAGCCTCTTTTGCCGCAGGCTCTTCAGTTTTAGCCTCTTCCGCCTTCTTCGGTAACGAAGCGGGGGTACCTGGAGCGGGCACTTGCCTTGGCTCGGCCAACTTCAGCATTGCCTGATGCTGAATTTCAGCATGGGTTCCATCGGTGCCATACTTTTTGATCAGTACAGCACAGCGGTCACTGGGTTGGGCGCCAACACTCAACCAGTAATCGACCCGGTCATTCTTGAGGATTGCCCGGGCATCGGTATCGGCAATACTCGTATCGTATGTGCCCAGTTCCTCCAATACACGTCCATCTCGGGGGCTATGCCGATCTATGGCGCACACACGATAGAACGGACGGTGGGCCCGGCCCATTCTCTTTAAACGAATTCTGACAGCCACAAAGGTCTCCTCATGTATTGTGCTTCTGCTGTAAATGGCAAACCACTCATTGTGGCTTTGGATGGGCCTGTTTGGCAAGCGGTTAAATGTCTGCTTATTCGTCTTTCTTAAAGCGATCTTTCCTGGCGCTCCGCTTGCGTAAACGTTGCTCTTTTTCTCGGATTTTCCGTGCTTTTGCCTTTTCTTTCGCGGACATTCGCTTGCCGGTACTTTTTTTTGACTTAGAAAGCTGCCCGCCAGAGCCGGACATGGCCGAATTTTGCAATTCTCGCACCATTTTCATTCGATCACGTATTCCTTTGCCAGCCATTTGAGTCATCATCTGGGCCATGGCATCGAACTGTTTGACCAGATCGTTGACTTCATGGGGCTCAACCCCGGCACCTGCGGCAATCCGTCGCCGTCGGCTCTGATCGATTGTTTTGGTGGGATTGGTCCGTTCGGCGGCGGTCATCGAGTCGATGATTCCAAAAAGACGCTTTAAATCCTGCTCTGGGTCCATGTCGTCGAGGGCGTCGGTCATGCCGCTCATACCGGGGATCATGCCCATGATTTTCTGCATCGGGCCCAGTTTTTTGATTTGGCTGAGCTGCTTTTTGAAATCGTCGAGCGTGAACTGACCCTTTTTGAGCCGCTCCTCCTGCTCCAGCATTTCGTCCTGGTCGAATTCGCGCTGAGCCTTTTCGACCAGTGATAGGATGTCGCCCTGGCCCAAAATACGACCTGCCATCCGATCGGGGTGGAATTCTTCCAGCGCGTCCAGGTGCTCACCGGTACCGATAAATTTAATCGGCACTCCGGTGACTTGCTTGACCGACAGTGCCGCACCCCCCCGTGCGTCGCCGTCCAGCTTGGTCATGACGACCCCGTCCAACTCCAGCGATTCGTTGAATGCTTTGGCGCTGTGGACCGCATCCTGACCGGTCATGCCATCGACAACCAGATAAACCTGGTCTGGGCCGCATTGACGGTCGATGCGACCCAATTCGCCCATCAATTCGTCGTCGACATGCAATCGGCCCGCCGTATCAAGAATCACAACGTCGGCCCCGATTTTCCGCGCTTCTTTGACCGCCGCTTTGCAAACGGCGACGGGATCTTTTTGGCCACGGTCTGAAAAAACCGGGATTTCCAACTGCTCTCCCAGGACGTGCAACTGGTCGATGGCGGCCGGGCGCTGCAGGTCGGCGGCAACCATCAAAGGAGACCGGTCTGCCTGTTTAAGTATTCGCCCCAGTTTGCCACAGGTGGTGGTCTTACCCGAACCTTGCAATCCGCACATCATCAAGACGGTAACTTCGCCCTTGCCGCGGAGGTGGAGGGAATGATCGACCGGGCCCATCAGGTTGATTAATTCCTGGTGTACCACACCAAAAATTTGCTGACTCGGATCGAGCGATTTGAGAACCTTTTCGCCCACGGCAAATTCGGTGACTCGCTGCATGAATAGCTGCACGACTGGGAAACTAACATCCGCTTCGAGCAGCGACCTTTCCACCAGCTTCAGCCCGTCGCGCATATTCGCTTCGCTGAGCTTGCCCTTGCCGCGTATCGATTTCAGTGCACCCTGAAGTCCGTCTTGGAGTGATTCAAACATGATATTTAGAACTGAGTGGGCTGTCGGGAGCGGCTGGGAAGAAGCCTGTAAAAATGGCAATTGTAGCCGAGTTGCCTCGATGTGGGCAGGGGATATCGGGTATCGGGTATCAGGTTTCACAGGTTACTATCGGGTTGTGCCTGATGCCTGTCATCCGTCACCTGATGTCTGATGCCCAATTTTCTGCCTGCCCGGCCACGTCGGTGCCAACCAGATCGCTCCAGGCTTGCAGCAACTGACAAAAGACAGGGCCTGGAGTTCCTGTGCCCAGAGGGTGGCCATCTTGCTTGACGATAGGCAGCATGCAGACAGAGGTGCTCGTCAAGAAGGCCTCGTCTGCTTGCGCGAATCGGGCTGGCAGTATATCTTCTCGATGACAGGGGATATTGAGCTCTGCGGCCAGTTCGAACAGTACTTCCAGGCTGATGCCTGGCAGGACGTTTTGTAAACGTGGGGTGACCAAACCTCGATCCTCATAGTAGGCCACGATGTTGGCGGTGGAAGCTTCCGCCAGATAACCCGATTGGTCGAGCAGGATGGCACGAGCACCAGGACAGCAGGCCTCGGCTTGCCGGTCGGCCAAATAGAAATGCATACGACTGCGACATTTTAGTTCCGAAGGCAGGCAATTGGCGGGGATCTGCCGCACACTGGACAGGACCACCTCGACTCCCTCGCTGTAATGATTCACCCAGTCCCCATAAGCCCCGTCCCCATAGGAGAGCGGGCCACCATGGACACAAAGGGTTGGATTCGAAGCATTCAAGGTTGGGCCGGGAGTGACCAGTACCACAATGGACCAATCTTCACCATCTTGTAACAACGGTTCATTCTTGGACAGCAATTGCTCGACGATTCTGTGCAATTGGTTGACGACAGGCTCAACCGCCAGGCCGACTATTTCCAGCGAACGACTTAGCCTGCGTAAATGGGCTTCGAGCCGAAATGGTCGGTGACCAAAGGTACGCAATCGCTCCACCACGGTAACTCCTTGGAGAAAGCCCAGGTCCGTAATAGGAATTTGCAACTCGGCCGAGGATACCCATTGGCCATTGAAATATGCGAGTGGGAGCATAGGAGCGGAAAGTGGAAAGTGGAAAGCGGAAAGCGGAAAGCGGAAAGCGGAAAAAAAGGATGGTGGATTGTACCCCAATCCTTGAAACGCTGCCTCATTATTTGTACAGACGGTCGATCTGTTACAAGGGTACCAGACAGAAAAACCGGACTAACGGTACGCTTGAACCTGAGACATGCGTGGATTGAAGGGGAGAGTGTTTGGAAACGTGGCACTTTTGCAACATGTGTGCAGGATCCATGGTTGTAAAAAAAAACAGAAGATGAATTTGCACATCATTTCCTGTGTTGTAGAGTTGTTCGGCCCACCTGAAAGCTTACCTAGTCGTGAAAGATGCCCTCGCCTGGCAATCCTGCCTTGACGGCATAGTCCTTACCCTGCGATACGGATACGAAAGTATGTCTCCAAATAGAATTTTGTGTTTGCTGGTGCTGACAGCCATGACGGCTCCCTCGGTGAGTTGTTGTGGTCCGTGCAAGCGTCTGTTCAAACGAGGAGCACCCTGTGGTACCACCGTTCAACAACCAGCCACGTTGACCTCGCCAGTCGCCGTAGCTACTCCGCGGGCAGCACCCGTGGTAGCGGCCCCCGTTGCCGTAGCACCGGCACCGGTTGCCGCAGTGCCTATGGTGGCGGTCCCGACAGCACCCGCGGCTGGCTATTATTGCTGTCCCCAGCCAGCAGTCTGCTGCCCCCAACCCTGCTGCCCCCAATATAGTGGCTCTTGTGGCACCTACGAATCGTACAGCAGCGGCTGCAACGACTGCGGCGTGTCCAATAACTACTACGAAGAAAGCCCCAACACCGCAGCCCCAATCCCACAGGGACCGGGCTACGTGCCGAATAATGTCAGTCCCCAAGCTCCAATCCAATCAGGTTCCGGAACCCACTACCCATCGCCACAACCGGATGGTGGAAATTGATACAAAGTGGAGCGTGGAGAGCGGAAGTTGCTGATTACCCTGGCTCTGATTCGGCAGGTATAATGGAGATGTTGGTTGGTTGATGAGAGGCACGGGCTGTCCACCTTGTAGAAACAGTTTTTTTGTTGATTTTTTTGGGTGGCACCGACAATCGTTCGAGTAAGCTTTCACATTCGCAATGTCAATTCCGAACGACTGTCGGTGCCACCCTTGTGAATGAAGGACTTTCGTCCGAAGCTCATGGAATTTCCGAACTTGCCGGTTTCACCCAGTAATAAGTGAGTCAATGGACTAATGTCGTCCCTGTCTTCCGAACATCCGCCGATGAATACCATCCGCCATACAATTGCTTTTTTGCTGTTAGTACTGCTGGTGAGTATCATTGCGCTACGGCCCGCCTCAGCCCAAATCACTCCAGCCCCATCCGCGCCCGCTGCACCCCGCTATGGCGAGCCACAGATGCGTCGCTATCGTGTGGGTGCAAGTATTAACGCCAAGAGAGGTGCGGTGCAAAAAATTCGCGCCATGGTTGCGGTGCCTTTGACGTGTGAGCAGCAACAGGTGGAAATCATCGACGAAGATATTTCCGAGCAGATTGACGACTTAGACTATCGTCCCCTGCGTGGAGGGGAAGTGCGACAGATGCTCATCACCATCGATCATTTACCAGCGAAAGAAGAGGCCCATGCGATTATTACCTACGAAGTCCAGACCCGTCCGATTTTGCCGCCCCTGGAAACAGACAACCTGCGGATTCCTCCGAAAGCTTCACGCGAATTGAAACAATTCTTGGGCAAGAGCCCTTACATTGATGTAGGTCATCGCAAGATACGCGATGCGGTCAAGGAAGCATTAGAGACTCTGGATGAGTCAGCCACCGATTGGCAGCGGGTCGAAGCCCTTTACGACTACGGGCAAAAAACGATCGACTATCTGGAGGGTCCCGATAAATCCGCCGTCAAAGCGTTGAAGGATCGGCAAGGCGATTGTCAGGCCATCAGTGCTCTGTTTGTGGCGATGTGCCGTACCGAAAAAATTCCAGCTCGAATCGTTTGGGTGCATGAGCACAACTACGCCGAGTTCTACCTGGAAGAAGCCAGCCCCGAAGAAACCAGTCCGACTGAAACCGATTCAATCGATTCGGCCCAGAGTTCCGCAACTGACTCGGCCTCAAAAGGTAAGCCGGCAAGAAGCAAACGCCGTAGCAAGAAAGCTGCCACGATTGGACATTGGTACCCCTGCGAATCGTCAGGCCGACGGGCTTTTGGCGAGATGCCACTGGCTCGAACCGTACTGCAGAGGGGAGATAATTTTCGCGTACCCGAGCGACCCCGCGAGCGGCTCCGTTACGCGTCAGATTTTCTCATCGGCTTCCCCACCCCCGGCGGCGGCAAGCCAAGTGTGAAGTACATTCGCGAGCAACTGTAGTTGAGGTGAGAGTTGAGAGATAAGAGATAAGAGGCTGAGGAAATCGCTCTGATTTTTGAATCAATCTGATTTCATTATGGTTTCCTGGAAATTCGGTGATGTAATACCTGAGTGATCTGTTTCGAAGCTCATGGGTGGCACCGACACTGGTCCGCAGCATGGTTCTTTGGCGAGAGACTTATGCTCGGACTAGTGTCGGTGTGCGAAGCACAGGAGGGTCTTGAGGTTTCTGGCCTCTTGTGCTTCGCACACTGACAATCGTTCGAGTAAGTGTGCTCACTGGCAATGTCTATTTCGAACGACTGTCAGTGCCACCCTTGTGAGTTAAAGACTCTCCCTCAACACTCAACACTCAACACTCAACACTCAACACTCAACACTCAACACTCAACACTCAACACTCAACACTCAACACTCAATACTCAATACTCAATACTCAATACTCAATACTCAATACTCAATACTCAATACTCAATACTCAATACTC
>JBDOMT010000280.1:0-9307 GCA_039831705.1 Pirellulales bacterium
TGAGGCGCCGTCAGACACTGAGGCGCCGTCAGACACTGAGGCGCCGTCAGACACTGAGGCGCCGTCAGACACTGAGGCGCCGTCAGACACTGAGGCGCCGTCAGACACTGAGGCGTTGGGCACATTTGTACCGTATGCCTCACCGGTGTACGCTTCAGCCGTATCGTCTGGAGTTACCTCAGCGTCTCCCGCATCGCCCTCTCCCGCATCGCCCTCTTCCGCATCAACAGTGTACGGTTCGTTGGATTCCTGGTGATACTCCAAGCGTTCCGGCTCGCTGTAGATGACGTCGTTGATTTCGTTTTGAATGCCGGTCAACCCGCGGCGAAACTCGGTGAAGCTTTTGCCCCATGAGCGAGCCACATTAGGCAAGTCACTCCCAAACAATAGCAGCGCGACTACGGCAACCACCATCATCTCTACAGGGCTAGGGCTAAAAAAAGCCAATATGCCATCTGGAATGAGTAAGGTTAGTATCATTCTTGCTTGTCTTCAATTTTTTCGTTGCTATCGTCCGAATCGGGCAACTCGCCTTTTATCCCCTTTTTAAACTCGGTGATTCCCAGTCCTAACGATCGCATTACCGAAGGTATACGATTCCCAAATAACAACACGACCACTACCAGGACAATGACCAATTGAATTGGTCCCGGTGCAAAAAAAGCAAATGGTGCAAAAAAGGCTAATATCGCAGACATGGAAAGCTCAAAGTGAAACAACGGGGTTCAGTCACCAAAGACTACCCTTAATTCTACTGGCAGGAAGTGGCAAGTCAAACGGGTGAAATAGTGCCAATAAGGGCCTTGGTAGCTATTGGTATCGGCTACACGACACACCCCTTTGCGGAGATCTCTCACCTGGGGACCGAACGCCAGGTTTCTCGCCGGGCTACACCAACGGGTGGACTCTCCGGAATGTAGCGATAGTAAACCTCCAGACAGAGGGCGGCCAAGGCGGTCGTATAAACACGGCCCCCATAGCCTCCCCAGACGGTATTTTGGTCCCAACTGCCATCGGATTGTTGCGTTGCCAGGAGGGTTTCCACCAGAGCCTGATTCCACTTTTCCCACGCGGCCTGGGTGGTTGCCGAAAGATGCTGGGTCCGATGGAGTGCGAGCGTCGCATAGTACCAGTAGTAAAAATTCATACGCTCTTCGTTCGGCTGAGCATTGGCAACCGATGGAAGCTGTGCTGAAATCGAACCAACCGCTTCCTCCACGGCAGCCATTTGTGACGCATCGAGTAACGGGCCCGCTAGCAATTGCCTGCAATACAGTGCTTCGGCAGTCATCGTACGACTGATTGGCCCTTGCGGTCGATAAGCTGCCAATCCGCCATCACTCCCGCGCCGCACGAGACGTAAAAAACGCTCAATGCGTGTCCAGGTGGTCGGCGGGATCTCAATTCCTGCCACCTGGGCGCTTTGGAGCGACATGATCTGCCATCCTAATTGGCTTGTGTCCCCAACATCTCCTGGTCGATAACGCCAGCCCCCCGTATTGCCATTTTGAATTTGCAGCGAATAGGCAGTTGCAGCTTGCGCACAGGAAGCTAACTGCGGATCTTCGGCCAGAGCGTAGGCCTCGCAGATAGCAAATGTGGCCATCGAATGGCAATAGGTTCTGGCGAATAGTTGAGCATTGCCATGCAAGGCCCCTCGCGGCGACTGTTGGCGGCGCAGGAAGTCGAGTCCTGCAGCCACTTGCTTGGCATGGACTCCTTGGCGATTCGTTTGGCCCGAACCAAGAAACGCCAGCAAGGCGAGTCCACTGATTCCCGTATCGGCATACGCCCCTGCCCCCAGACGATTGTGGCCTAGTACTTGATGTTCTTGCCCAGCCCCATGGCGGGTTCCATGCCAGCGTCCCGTGTCCGATTGGGCCCCCGCTAGCCAGGCCAAAGCTGAACGAACGGCCCTTTCAGTATGTTCGTTGCCGCCTCTCTGAGTAACTAATTGTGCGCGATTCTCTGCAAATCGATCGGCATACTTGGGATGATAAGTTTGTGGATGCGAGATGGGTGTTGAAGAACTGTCTGCTTGAGAACTTGGCGTTGCCGTATCATCAGCAGGCGGCGAAGGTGCGGAAGTATCTGTGGCGAGAGGCGGTTGTTTATCGTCGTGTGGTGGTTCTGCCTGTTGCGAATCGGCCTGCTTGTTCTGCTCGTGTTTCGGCTGAGATTGCCTCAGTTCGGCGGTAGATATTTGAGGTTCTGCAGTAGGTTCGCTGGATTTACTTGCACTGCTTTCAGGATCACTGGTGGGGTCGGATTCAACGACCGGATCGGGTTTATGGGTGGGGACGAGTTCATGGGGAAGAACGGCTTTACCGTTGGAAACGGGCTTACTGGTGGGAAAGGGCTCACTGGTGGGAACGGATTGGAGTGGGGCAGGGGAGGGGGCCTCGATGGTTGCCTCAGACACGTTCTCGATAGCTGCTTGCTCCTCGGCGTCTGGCTCTTGGCTTTGTTCGGGTAGGGGTACTTGTTCAGGAGTAATTTGCAGAGGCTCCTGAGGATGCAATTGTGCGACCTGATCTTCTGACAGATCCACCGTGGCCTCTTGAAATTCCATGGGCAATAGGGTCACACGAATTGGCGGTTCAGGGCCTATTCCAGGACTACCAGAGAATATTTGCACCATCGTTGCCAGGCATGCTAACAACACATGGACCCAGAGGGATAAGAGGGCACACTTTTTGAGAGGTCGCATTCCTTGCCAGCGAGTGCGTAGCAGAACCACCAAGCCAATCGTGGCCATGCCTAACATGGCCCATGCTATCCACCAGCTGAAATAGGTGAACATGTTTAAACTTCCTGTTTGTTTTTCCTAGAACCCCACCCGCTTGGCCGGAGGTGTTTTACCTTCTCGTCGGTTGCCCGTATTCAGCGATGCGAACGGTAATACCCAACTCGGCCACATGGGCCTCCTTGCAGGCAGCCAACACGGCAGCTACATGTTGAAAGGGACAGGCTGCATCGCCATGGATCACTACGCTCAACTGAGGATAATCGCGACAGGCTAGTGTCAGTTGGGTCGTCAGTTCATCCAGCTTTACTTCCTGGCCATCCAGCGTGGCCCGGCCATCGTCATGGACCTTGACAATCTTTTGCTTAGGTGCAGAAGTTGAAGGTGTGGCGGCATTCACTTCTGGCAACTGCAGTCCAATATCATGTTCCAATTCAGTAAACTTGGTCGCTACCATAAAAAAGATAATCAATAAAAACACGACGTCGATCAATGACGTCAAATCAAGATGTACTCGGTCGTCATGCTGAGTTTTCAAAGGCATAGGATGGAATGCGGAATTCGGAATGCGGATTGCGGAATTTCAACTCTACTCAAGCTGCCCGTTTTCCTTTGCGGTTTGTTTTACGTTGCTGTAGTGCATCGACGGAAATGAGATTGACTAAATCTTGTCCATGGCGGTCAATTTCCATGACGAGTGAGTCGACTCGTCCTACAAAAAATAGATAGAGTATCAGTGCAGGAATCGCAACAACCAGTCCCGCAGCAGTGGAAAGAAGGGCTCCGCTAATCCCTCCGGCAAGTAGTTCCGGACGTCCCATGGCGGAACTGTCGGCGATTGCGTTGAATGCTTCCATCATTCCCCACACCGTTCCCAATAATCCCATCAACGGACAAATGGTGGCAACCCCATTGATCACGCGCAAGTAACGACGCATTACATTGGCCACGCGTTCTCCTTCATCCAAGACGGCTTGTTCTACCTCGACCTCCGGTTTTCCCCACTTGCGCACAGCGGCCGCGAAGACTGCGGCGATATGGCTGGAGTTTTCTCCGCACAGCCTTAACGCTTCTGTCCGATCGACAGCGTCTTCGCTGATTTTCAGTAAAAATCGCTCGACGAATAAGCGCGGCAGAACACAACTGCGGCGCAAACTTACTAGCCGTTCAAAAACTACCAACAGCAGGACAAAAGAGCTCAAAACGATGGGTAACAGGAGAGGTCCACCTGCCCAAAGCATGTCCCACAAACTACGTGTGGGAATAGCATCGACCCGTCCCAGGCCTGTTGTAGCCACTCCATCGACTGCCGTAGAAGCAATTTCCTGAGCAGCCAAGGTTTCCTGTGACCACAGTAACCCTAATGCTGCTGCCGTGAAGATGAGCAGGACATGGGGAATACTACGCATCGGAATCCATGTTGTTTTTGTGCGTCGAATCATCTTTTCTTGCCGCCAGGTAGGTTTGCCATAACTCACAGAAGTTTTACAAAGCAACAAAGCCCAAAGACGGAGAAGAATGGCTATCCTTCCCCGACTCTGGACTTTGGAATCTGGACACTAGGCTCTGGAATCCCTGCTCTCAATAAGGGCTTCCTTTCCCGGTGTCGACATTGCCCACCATGTGCAGGTGGTTGTGATCCACGTAGATGACTTCACGTGCATCTTCATCGCGTAAGGTATGAGGTACTGGCCAGCCAATGCGACGTACATCCTCGTAGTATACGGTGCATTTGTAATGGGCATGATGCTGCTGGGCAGGTCCAATCATGGGGTAGACCCGTGGTGGATCCACATAGTCGGAAATTTTTTCCTTGACGATTCGCAGATCGTTGCGATTGTGTTCATACAAGAATGGCCAATTGCCTTGTACGGGCCGCGCTTTTTCCATCGCTCGCATGACTTCATCATCACTGGGCGGATCGAGGGCCACAATTTCACCACCTGAAGTGATGGGGCCTAGAATGGGTGCTCGGTCGTAGCGTTCATGATTCCAAAACGCATCTTCCTTGCGTTTCTGAAAATATGGACTCACCGGAATCGGGAAAGCCAATATTCCTAAACTGGGGCCCAGGGACGTACAGCCAGTATTGGCCAACGTTCCCAAGACTATTGTGAACAACAACGCAACTGGAACTGATTTGTAACGCATGCTGCCAAGTCCTTCGAATGGCCACTTGAATTCCAGACGATCCGCAATGTGTGATCGACCTGGTTTTAAAACACAACGGTGCTGGAAAATTCCAAAACACCGGACTCTGCTGTTAGTTATCGTGTGAAGCTGGGGGAAACTTGCGGGTTTTTCCGAATGTGACGAAAAAACTATCGGATTATCGTTCGCCAATTGCTAGCAGTTGTGTGATAGGTAGGAGTTCCTTGGCTGCATAGAGATCAAAAAAAGCCCTCCATTCACCATTGGGGCGAATGAAGGGCTTGGATATCTTGTATAAGTTTCTACACACGCTAGCGGTGCTGTTTTAGCGGCCGCCTTTGCTATCCTTAAAGTCCAGGAACCACCATCCATCATCCCATTCCAAGGTCACCTTTCGCCAGCCTAGGGGGACTTGAGGATATGGATAAAAGGGGCCGATGTATGGCCAGGCCGAGGCAGAATACTGTTTGGGGTAGGTAAGCGCCGCGTAGTTTGGATTGGCAGCATAGCTGGGCCACGCGTAGCCGGGCATTTGTGGAGTGTCATAACTGGCCGGACGCCCGCCGCCAGCGGCCATTGGATTTCCGCCGTTCATTGCGGGGCCACCGTAGGAAACAGGCTGTACCCCTCGTTGACTACGGGCCTGTTGAGCTCCGCGGGGAACCTGTTGAGCTCCGCGGGGAACCTGTTGAGCTCCGCGGGGAACCTGCGCCATGCGTGCATATGGGCGTGGGCTGTTATTACGAACATTCCGTCTGATGTTTCGCTGGATCGGAGGCATCGATCTGCGATCCGCAGCAATGGGTTGCATTCTGTCGGGGAGAATATCCCGACTGGCCGTCTGCCGTATATTGCTGTCGCTGATAGCCTCGCCGCCCTTGTTTGGGTTGGAAGCCGCCTGCAGTGAGCTTCGTGACGGTTCGGTTAATTCTTGACTAGTAGCAATTTTCAGCTTGCTGATGACTCGTTCGACCCCCGCACTGCGTCGGGCGATTAGTTCAGCATTCGATTTTTGAACGTCACTTGTCACCGTGCCGGTCAACCATGCCACACCATCGTGATACTTCACTCCTACACGATAGTCCTTGAGTCTACTACTGTTCTTCATGTTGTTGGCGATAGTCTTCGCCGTTTCTCGATCTTGTTCCGAAATGGCCGAAACCGTGGTAGTGAGTGACAGCATAAGTGTCACTACCAGCAACCTGTAAATTAAAGCTCGCATGATCCCCCTCCTAAGAGAATAAATTCTTCGCATGGTGAACACGGACTGCTCGCACCGTGCTGCCCAAAGCGAAAATGTTGTGTCTGACTAGGAGTTTCGGCAGTCAAGGGTGCCGAAAGGGAGCTTTTTTCCGATTTTGTCGATGATTCGGCAGAGAACCCGAAAAACAGGGGCTTTAGGAAATTTGTAGGGCCAGTGGAGCACGTGCTAGCCCGGATTTTTCACACGATCGGGCACCATTTTAGGCTGATGGCCGCCGCCTAGCAGGAACAGGTGAAATATGCGGGCTAGTCACGATTGTGTACGAACTCTAGTTGCATTGTGTGTTCTTTCGGTGAGCTGAAATCAAAGACAGCAGCCACAATCATGATCGCTAAGATGCCGGCAGAAAATGTCCAGTTGGTCGAGTTGCATTTCAGCCCAACCAATGTGGCAAGGACGATCGAACAGAAACTTGCCAGAAACATTGCGTGGGCCAAGCCCTCGGATTTCATGCCTGCATGGATACGCACCATCCAAACCGTAGCCAATCCAAGAAAATGGAGTCCGATCCAGCCACACTGCAAAGAGAAAGACCAATCCATGGTGATTTATTTACTGGGATTTATTTTCCAGCCCTTATTACAAAACCTGATTACTTACGTTTGGCTGTCCGAGTACCTTTGGCACTCAATCGACTTTTTAGCACTCCTTCTAATTCGGTCGATTGAATGCTGCTGCTGACGATCGTCCCTTTCTCATCGATTAGCAACATCAATGGCAAAGAAATCAATCCTATTTCATTTGCCAGGCGACTATCAAAACCTCCCGGTTCGTACATCTGCTTCCAAGGCAAGCGATTAGCTTGGAGGTAGGCTTGAGCCTCTTCGCTTGAAAAATCCAAATTCACACCGAGGACATCAAAGTTTTTACCGCCATATTTGACATAGAGATCTTTGAGCACCAAGTGATCCGCTTTACATGATTGGTAACTGGTCGACCAATACTGGACCAAAACATATTTGCCGCGATATTGACTCAGGTCCACTTTGCCCCCACCCAAGGTTGGGCCACGTAAACTCAAGGGGCTACCATCATCGGCAAGACGGTTGAGTGCACCTTGAGATTTGCGTGCGGCAGTGCTTTTGGGAAAATCATTCAGGATACGTTGGTACCAGATTTTTGCGTCGTCCGCTTCTTCTGCAAACTCACTCGCCATTGCCAGTTGCAAAAGGGCTTCGGGGGCATGGGAGCATTTACCGTGCTCATCTACGAACTCTTCCAGTTGCTTCAACCAATTTTCCTGGACTTTAGCATAGTCGACCTTAGGTTGAGAAAGACTAAGTCCGTATTCTGCTTGAAGGCGACGAAACAGGACATGCGCATGCAATTCGGTCGACGATTTCTGGTTGGCTAGCTTTTTTTCAAGTGTTTTGAGCCTGGCAACCCCTTTGGGATAGTTGCCACTTTGTACGGTTGCACTGACCATGTCGGCCATTTGCCCTATCCATTGGTTTTGTTGCTGTTGGTCAGGAGCCAACATAGCCAGTTTTTCCAGCAAATCAGCTTGTTGGCCATATAGGTCCGCTTGCTGCTCTTCTGAAGCATTGGTAATTTTTTGATCCAATTTTTCTAATTCCACCAGAACCTGCTGCATCTTTTCTGATGGGCCTGAATTCTCTGTAGGTGTTTCCGCCAGTCCTATATTGTCAGTGCCGCTATTGAAAAAGAAACCTGTGATCGTCTTGCCGGAAGCATCCGAAACGGGCCCATCCACCAACTTCCAAACACCATCAATCTGTATCATGGTGCCCAGTTGCAATTGCAGAGGTTGACCGTCTTGTAAAACCATGGCCCACACATTTTCATACACCAGCAGATCTTTGCTCAGGCCATGCGACCCTGCTGGCACAACGCCAGGCCGTTGCCCGCCAAAGTCGGTGAACTCGCTGTTTTTTGGAAACTTCTGCGCTGTCTTTTGGAAGGTTTGCGAGGCCAATTTTACCCGGCTTGCCAGTTGTTGAGCAGATTTTTTAGCCAGACCTAGCTTACCCAGTTCACGGCCAGTGATCTGCAACCGGCTGAAGCGTTCGACATCTCGCTTACTCAGTGCTACAACTACTTCTTCAGCAAGCTCTTCTGCAGATATCATCTTCCAACGGTCAATCTTGCCGTTTTCGTCCGAGTCGTGCCCCCAACGTCCACCTGCGGTATGAAACCACCGATATTCGTCAGCTTTGCCGTTGAAATTTGAATCGATATCTCGATAGACCATCAATCCACCCAGATAGTAGCTCCAGATGTCGACAATATTGTCGTCGTTGGAATCAGCAAAACTCCTCAGTATTTGCCCGCTGGGACTTCTCACCACCCAGCCCACGGCTCCTTGCCTCTTTTCTGCCTGAATGGTGCACCGTTTACTCTCCTCCGGTGATGGACGGTCGTACTCAATCCCCTTTTGAACAGGAGCCAATTTGAGTGCGTCAGCTACCGAGGGAGCTGCCTGTGCTGAAGCCATTCCATACCAGCCACAGAATACCAAAGTGACGAGTAAAAGCAGTTTTTGAGACATTGCGAGGCGATCCTTCAATCTCAAGGTGGGAGGATAATCCGGTTTGAACCATAGCTGCCGACAACAGCCGCGGGGTTTATAGCGTGAATCTGTATCTAAGGGCTAGCCCGGATATGAACTCTTGAGAAGATCGCCGGGCTAGTTTTCCTCGCAGAGACCGTTTGACAGACAATCCTGGCGATCTACAATGTCGGATCTGGCCAGTTTCCGGTCTGATGATATGTAGCTAGCATGCTAGCTGCGGAATCTACTGGGGACAGGTTGGTATCCAATCGCTGTCAGGTGGTTGGTAAACGTGGTCCTTCCCTCGAAATAGAGTTGTAGGGATAGATTGCGGGCGCGTAGCTCAGTTGGTTAGAGCGCAGCCCTGATAAGGCTGAGGTCCCAAGTTCGAGTCTTGGCGCGCCCACTTCAAAAAACATCGACGAAACTAGTGTAAAAGTTACCTGCTGACGTTCGGCAGTGCGTCTTTCCTCAGGTCCTTAAAACGGTACGTACCGTTTTAAGGACCACTAGACCCCGATCAAGCGAATAAAGAGCGTAAGTTCTACTTGTTTTTGGAATCGAGCTTAATGCGCACCGAAATCGTATGGCATCGCGTATCGCCTCTTTGTTCGCTTGAGAATAATTGGTCGGT
>JBDOMT010000450.1:0-36282 GCA_039831705.1 Pirellulales bacterium
GTTCAGACGCGTCAGCAAGAAGTGGAAGACCGTCAACGCGAACATGCATTGCTCACCCGCCGCATTCACGCGCTCGCCGAAGAAGTTGAATGCGTGTTGGGAGAGTCGCAAAACGCGCGACGCGAGGCGCGAGTTGAGGAGTCTGAGGTTTCTGCTGAAACTCGCGACTCTTCCCTCGACCAACTGGATCATCTGTTGAGTGAGCGTCGACAGCAACTTTCCCGAGTTGAGCGACGTAAAAAACTTCGACAACAGGCTAAAGTTTTCAAAGCGGAAGAGGGCAAGCATCGCGGCGCGGTGGAAGGCCTGGAAAAGCGTCAGGCGGCCTTGTTCCATACCGCCGATTGTGAAGACGAAACGGAATATCGCCAGTTATTCGAGCAACAACGTGAAGTCGCCAGGCAGCGTAAGCAACGTAAAGCGATCACGCGGGAAATCGTTGCCGCGATTGGCCAACATGAAACCGAAGAGACCTATGCCAAATTACTTCGACCACAAGCCATCGATCGTCTGGAAGATCTTTGGGAAAGTAAGGCGGCCGAATTGGAAGCTTCTCAAGAGAAACTCAAGCAACTTGTCGGCCAACGCGCGGAAGTGAAGCAACATCTGCGCACACTGGTCGAAGATCGATCCTTGGCAGAGGCACTTCTCGAACTAGATTGTGCCGAACAACAAATTGCCGCTGCCCGAGATCGATGGCGCGAGCATGCTACGGTGAGCCGCCTGCTGGAACGCATCCGCAACGATTACGAAGCGCACCGTCAACCGGAGGCGCTGCACGAAGCCTCCACCTTACTCAGCCGCATGACCGCAGGTAAATATCAGCGGATTTGGACGCCTCTGGCAAACGACATTCTACTGGTTGAGACTAGCAGCGGGCAATCGCTCCCAGTTGAAGCCTTGAGCCGGGGAACGCGTGAGCAATTGCTACTTTGCGTCCGCCTCGCGCTGGTAACCCTCATGGCTCGCCGTGGTGTGAAATTGCCGATGGTACTTGACGATGTGCTGGTGAATTTTGATGCCGTGCGAGCCAAACGGGCTGCCGAAGTGTTGATGGAATTCGCTGCGGCGGGCCACCAGGTATTACTGTTCACCTGCCATGAACACATGTGGCAAATGTTTCGCGAACTAGAAGCCGACTGTCGCCGGCTACCACAACGGGGCACGGAAGAAACTCTCAGTGTACCCGCAGCATTCCCGATGCCTGAACCAATGGCAGCCGTGGAAATTGAAGAGGAAATAGAGGAGGAAGTCGAAGTCCCTCCAACTCCACAGGAACCCCTTCCCAGGGTCAAGAAAAAGCGAAAGAAAACCCCGCCGCCTGAGCCGGTTGTGCAAGAACCAGAGATTATCGAAGCAACCATTCCCGCCAACGAATTTTCTTACGAGTGGACCTACGAACTCACCACTCCTCCTGAGCCAGAGCAACCGGTACCTGCTGAACCTATCGAAAGAGGCGAGCCGGTTCTGGCCTACGTCATGCCCGAAGAAAATCCCGATTATTCTCAGCGAAAACCGACCAGGACGCGACGAGCGTGAGCATGGAACGTTAAAGCCCAACAACAATCTCGCAGAGACGCCAAGATCGCCAAGGTAAGGGAACGTTAAGTTCTCATCAAATCTTTGCGAGAGTCCACTCTTTTCGAACACGGACCTTTGACCATTCCATGGACTCCAACAAAATTTTTCTTTCAGTACCCTTGACAGGCAAGACACCACTGTTATATTTCTGTAGTCACTTGGGCATATGTGGGTTTGTTTGAGTACCAGCCCGACGTAAAACTGAGTGCATGCTGAGAGCCACTTGCGTGCGCTGCGTGCTGGTATTTACTGATTCGCCGTTCGACTAAACGCGTGCTTACCAATGTCCTTGCTTCCAAATTACCACTTAGCTCAATTTTGAAGCAGGGCGATAAGCCGCCCGAGAGCCGACGTTTTTACTAGCTATCACTTTGCTCGGGTCGGCTTCATCGGCCACTATTGAAACTACCTCATGTTTATACGGATAGAAAAAGGTTCTGCGGTGCCGATCTCGCGGCAAATTACCCAGCAGATTGGAATGCTGTGTGCCTCGGGGCAACTCGACGCGGGCGAACGATTGCCGTCGGTTCGTGAACTGGCGCGGGAGTTGGCGGTCAACCAAAACACCATTTTGCGAGTCTACGAACGGCTCACCAGTGCCGGCTTGTTGGAAATGCGGCATGGACAGGGGACATTCGTTACCCCTGGCGCCAAGGACGAACTGATTGTCGTCCATCGTGAGCGGTTGGTTGACGAACTGCGCCAAATTGGCCGGCAAAGCGTGGCCCTGGGTCTCTCATCCGATGAGCTACATGATTTACTTACAATCGCACTCGAACAACTGTCTGCCGCGGCATCGCCCCTTGCAGCAGACGCACCTCGTGAGGAGCCTACCCCATGAACGATCCTGCCAGCCCATTCGCGATTGAAATGCAAGCGGTTGAAAAATCGTTTGGTCGCAACCAGGTTCTGCGCGGCTTAACCTTGCAGGTTAAACGCGGCAGTACCTTTGCCTTCCTCGGCCGCAATGCGGCCGGCAAAACAACCGCCATTCGAATGCTGCTGGGCTTGCTGCACCGCGACGATGGGGCAATTCGCGTGTTAGGTCTCGACCCGGCCCGGGAACCACTGGCCTTGCGTGCTCGAATCGGCTACCTGGCCGAAGACCAAACGATGTACGGCTGGATGCGAGTCGATGAAATCCTCCGCTTTGTGGCACCCTTCTATCCTACCTGGGACCACAACCTGGCACTCCGCTATGTGCGTGATTTCGAGCTACCGCTAAAGTCAAAAATCAAGCATCTCTCCAAGGGACAGAATGTGCGACTTGGGTTGGTGCTGGCGTTGGCTCATCGACCGGAACTGGTGATCCTGGACGATCCGGCACTGGGTCTCGATCCGATCATGCGTAAGCAGTTCAATCGCGACTTAATCACCCACCTGCAGGGCGAAGGTCGTACCGTGTTTTACAGCTCACACCTGCTGTACGAGGTGGAACCGGTCGCCGACGAAGTGACAATTCTGCACGATGGTCGTATCGTACGGCAAACCGAGACCGAATCGCTCCGCCGGCAAGTGAAGCAATTTATTCTGTCGCGCCAAGCGTGGGAGACCTACCGTGCGGACCTGCAATTGCTCGACCACCGTGCCGAAGGCGACCGGGTTGCCGTCACGGTAGAAAACGCCGCGCAAGTTGAACAGCTGCTGGCTCAGGAAGGAGTCGAACACCGCACGGTTGATCTCAATTTGGATGAAATTTTTGAAGCCTATGTGGTGGGACGTAAGGTCTAGCCGTTTTTAAAAGAAGATGATTCAGAGTATTTAACCATCAATAAGCCCGAAGGGCTGACACAACCCTAGCCGGTGTCGTGACGGCTTGTTGATTTAATCAGCCGCCGGGCGTTAGCCCCCGGTTCTGACCTCAAAACACGCCACAAAACCGGGGGCTAACGCCCGGCGGCTGATGTGATTGTCACCTTTGGGCATTAAATCAACAGCCCCTGACGGCTAAGTCTAGGCCGACCCTCCGGGCCTTAAAATTTCATGTCGCATGAACGTTAAAGGACACCCAACCATGAGAACCATCTGGCGCAGCCTGTTGTGGAAAGAGTGGCATGAGCACAAGTGGAAGATGCTGTCGCTGGTGGCGATTGCGGTTAGTATTCCCCTTGCTTCGCTCTTTGATGGACCTGATACGTTTTTCTTGTCGATCACTTCGACTCTATATGCATCTGCAATACTGTCGGCTCTATTCATCGGCATGGGTGTTGCGGCTGGTGAAAATGCAAATAAAACCATGCCCTTCCTACAGGCTTTACCAGTACCGATGTGGAAAGCAGGCGCAACCAAATTTCTGTTGGCTGGCGTCACCGTCATCTTGCCCATTCTGATAGTTATTGGATTGACTTTCCTTGGGCATCAGTTGGGAGGATGGTTGGGCTACAACTTCAAAAGCATGCTCAACCTGATATCTCGAAACGGCGTTGAAGGCTGGTATACGTTTCATCTGACAAGCGGCATTCTCGCAGCCCTCAGTCTACTGATGTGGGTAGTGGCATCCGGCGTGAATCGGCGCGACGAAATCCGCGCAGGTGCTATCTCAGTGCTTGTCTTTGTTTGTATCTGGTCTCTCATTTTTTTTGCGATATCACGAGGGGGTCAGTCGATCAATCCCTATTTATGGCTTCAAATTGCTGTTGCGACCGCACCAGCAGGGCCTGGGATTATCTATGTCAACCAACACACTGCAGAGTTCAACAGCCTACCTGGTTGGACCCTGGCCTTGTTCGCATGCGTGGGTCACGCAGGCCTCATGGCCTGGTTCCTCTGCCGCTTTGGCCGTACATCGAGCACTACCAGAGAGTCGCGACGCGCGGCCTTCAATACAGGTCAACAACTATTGTGGTTGGCTCCACCACGGCATTTCCGGTTGACTGCCATACTGTGGAAACAGATGCGCGAAACGGGGTCCTTTGTAATGCTGGGAGTCGCAGTGATTGTTGGATGCAGCATGCTCATATATCTACTCTCCGAAGAGCCGAGGATCAATGGAACATTCAGCCAAATTCTCCTGGGCATGTGCGGATATCTGGGATTTTTCATTGTGATCGTGGCTGGAATTGGCGTGTTGCTGGACGACCTGAAACCGGGACTACATACTTTCTGGCGTTCTCGACCGATCAACCCCGACCTCTGGTTTTGGACGAAATTCCTGACCGGCCTGACGACTACCGCAATCGCTCTGGGAATCCCTCTGTTACTGGCCCTGTGGTTTATGCCAGGAAATTTTTGGGACATTTACCACGAACGACTAATCATCACCCCGGCCCTGTTCCTATCGATTTATTGTTTTGCCGTTGTCGCCATGGCTCTGGTACGCAGACCCGTCTATGCGGCCATTATTGCGATTGGACTGATCGCCTCCTGTTTCTTTACCATCGAACGTCTACTACCCAAGTCGTTCGAGTTTCATGCCGGGGCCGTCTGCGTGATGGCAATGGTCCTCCCATTCCTCGCCACCCTCACCGCCTGGCTGGCGGTCCGCTATGACATTGGCTACAAGGGGTAGGTAAAAACCGGACGCTAGCGCGTGGCGGCTGAACCCATAGCGTTTTGATACTGTTATCAATCGCGAAGATATCTCCGATCCTGTCCTACTTTGACGTATTCGATGACCTTCATCAATTCGTCTTCGTTGTTGATATACTGGCAATCTCCACCGGTGGTCCATACCGGGCGCTCTCGAAACTCTTCCCAATGCTCACGCAGGCCCCGCGTACAATTCGCTTTCAACTGATCTCGGACCATTTTTCCCGAAAATCCACTGGCAGACACCACAACATGGGTATGATTACTTCTGGTCACTGATAGCCCAAAGGTGCCAACCTCGATGCTGACCGTGTCGTTCGATTTCATTTTCTACAACGGTTCGCTTGGAACTGTCGAGCAACAGGACTGGGTGCTTCAATCGTTCACTACGCCAATGTGCCAGCAATGGTTGTGGAGTTTGTGGCCCTTGCCGTCGTCGTTTCCACCCTCTGACATCACCTTGAAGATGGGTGCCGTACACGGTCCAGGTGATAAAAATTGCAATCGGATCGTAGTCCGTCATTTGAAGGCCTGCATTGGTGTCGTATCAATGTAGTATTCATAATCAGTTGCAGGGCGATCAGCCGCAACGCGCCGGCGTCCGGTTTTTTGATGATGTCCTAATTCTAATTCCCATACCGACGCATCTATGAAGAACCGTGGGCTAGCGCCCTGCGGCTGATTGGAGGTTCAGTAGCACTATCTGCTGCTAGATGATCAGATCGTGCACCACATTACCGTGGATGTCGGTCAGGCGGAAATCGCGGCCGGCGTAGCTGTAGGTGAGACGCAGGTGGTCCAGCCCCAACATATGAAGCATGGTGGCATGTAGATCGTGGAGATGGACCGGCTTTTCTACCGCTTCATAACCATATTCGTCGGTGGCACCGTAGGCTAAGCCGCCGCGGGCTCCGCCACCGGCCATCCAAACCGTGTAGCCGGCCGCATTGTGATCGCGGCCCAGGGCGACTTTGCCCGAAAGAACTTGCGTCTCTGGTTGACGGCCGAATTCGCCCCCCCAGAACACGAGCGTGTCATCCAACAGGCCGCGCTGCTGGAGATCAGTTAACAGGGCCGCGATCGGCTGATCGACTTCCTGGCACCGTTTGGGCAACACCGTATCGAGGCCGGAATGCTGGTCCCAGCCACTGTTGGCCAACTCCACAAAGCGTACTCCCGCCTCCACCAAGCGCCGTGCCGTCAGGCATTGACGGCCAAAGTCATCGGTCCGTTCCTGGCCAATGCCATACATCGACAAGGTATCCTCCGACTCCTTGCTCAGGTCCATGACTTCGGGCACCGATTGCTCCATGTGACTGCTCAAGTCGAGTGAGTCGATCACACCTTGAATGTCGGTATTACCCTTGATATCCAAATGATTCTTTGACCGCTGCAACAACTGCTGGTTCAATGTTTGCGTTAAGTGCAACACTCCTTGGGAAACTCCCGGCATAACTTCATGACTGGTCAAGTGGCTGATTTTGGCATCTTTGACTGGCCGCCCTTCCCAACCAATCCTGGTCGCCTGATAGGCGCTGGGCAAAAAAGCACTGCCATAGTTGGAAGGACCACCAAAAGTGCGGGTCGGTTTGATGGTGATGTAACCGGGCAGATTCGCATTGGTACTACCCAGGCCATACAGGACCCAGGCACCCATGGAAGGACGAATAAATTGAAAACTCCCCGTATGCAATAGGGGAATCGCCAACGGATGCGCTCGGCTGTCGGTCTGCATGCTGTTGATCACGCAGAGACGATCGGCATGTTTGGCCAGATGAGGGAACAGTTCAGAAATCCACAAGCCACTCTGGCCATGTTGAGAAAAATTCCACAGGGGTGCAAGCAGGTTCTGCTTATTTTTCCCCTTTTTACCCCCATCGGTATAAAGTTTTGGCTTGTAATCCAACGTATCGTGTTGCGAAGGTCCGCCATTCATGAACAAGAAAATGACCCGTTTCGCTTTCGGCGCAAAATGGGGAGAGCGCACGCTCAACGGCCCAGCCATCGACGATTCCGAGGCGAGACTGGCGAGTGCGAGACTCCCCATTCCACAGGAACCCAGCTTGAGCCAGTCACGACGGGACACGACGGTTTGCGCCGATTCGGTCCCCATGGGAGCTAACCCAGCAGGAGTTCTCGATTGGATGTTTTTTTGGCTCATGGAGTTTCCTCGCGTAAAAATGCTGCGCGGACCGATGTAATTTTTGAGGCATCCACCGATGAATCCACCCATGATTCAATGTCTACCAAATAGCGAAACTCCGCCGTAGCGAACAATGCACGGAACAGCGCCGCCCAGGCGGCTTCCGCACCATTTTCGATAGCCGGTTCGGCGCTCAATATGGGAAGAATTAACGCCAAAGCTGCCTGGCGCTCTGCCTCGGTGGCTGGGCGCGCCAACGCCCAACGCATGGCCCTGTCGACACGAGCTTCGACTAGAGCGGCCCCGTCAGTCGTAGCCCCGCCAGTCGTAGCCCCTTCAGCCGTAGACCCTGCGTCAGATTTGCCAGTCTCTTCCTCGCCACTGGCCAGTAAACGACGAGCCGTGTGCAGCGCCTGCTCCGTAACAAAAGGCGAGTTGCGCAGGTAGAGCGCCTGGGCAGGCACGTTGGTTGCCATCCGTCGTCCGCTGACCAGACTGGGAGAGGGAAAATCGAACCGGTCAAACAGATCGGGCAAATAATCTCGCACCACGGGCAGGTAGATACTGCGATGATTGTTGGTTGGTTGCAATTTTTCCAGCGCAATTCCTCGAACCATCTGATCCCCCAGATCGGTTACCGAGGAACTGTGCGGTGGGTCCAAATTAAGTTGCCCACTGATGGCAAGGATAGAATCACAACCCGCTTCCCCCGACAGACGGCGCGGAGTCCCGCGCCACAGTTGACGATAGCCCGGATCGAGTTGCTGGTTAGACTCATCCACCTGGCAACTGAGCTGATAAGTGCGACTCAGTACGATCTTTTGAATCAATTGCTTGATCGACCAGCCATCGCGCATGAACTGAACCGACAACGAGTCGAGCAATTGGGGATGGCTCGGTTCCTTCCCCATCAAACCAAAATTGTCAACCGATTCGACCAGGCCTCGGCCCAATAAGTGGTACCAGACTCGATTGACGATCACGCGCGCAGTCAAGGGATTGTGTTCGCTGGTAAGCCACTGCGCCAGCTCCAACCGGCCACTGTGCTGAGGGTCGATCACCGGCGCGTCCGGTATCTCCAAGGCACTGAGGAAACCGCGCGAAACCGAATTGCCTAGTTTTCTGTAATCACCACGGATAGCAATTTTTGTATCTGCCGGCTTGGCCCGGTCACGTGCACTCATGGCGTAAGCTGGCTGCGGCGGTCGAGCCTTTTTGAGTTTCTCCACAACGGTCTGCAGTGGGGCAATTTCCTCTTTGAGCTTGGCTACTTGAACTTCAGCCGCTTTCTTTTCTTTATCCGCAGCCCCTTTCACCGCCTCTTCCGCCTTTTTCAATTCCTCTTGTTTGGCTTTCCACGGTTTTTCTGCAGCGGCAATCTTCTTTTCATGAGCGACGAACGCTGCGTGCAAAGACGCACCGTTGGGACCGATCGGCAACAGATCGGTCGGGTTATTGCTGTACTTTTGTTTGATCGTACCGTAGAGCGGATCGGTACTCAGAAAGATTCCTGCCAACGCATAGTAGTCCTGGGTGGGAATGGGATCGAATTTGTGATCGTGACATTTGGCACAGGCCACCGTGAGTCCCAAAATTGCTCGGCATGTGACATCAATCTGGTCATCGACAATCCCCATCCGAAAATCCATGCCACCGGAATTGTGCCGTTTGGGACCGCAAGCCAACATCGAGGGAGCGATAAGACGTGCTTCGCGGTCACTGGCCGACTCGTATGGCGCCTCGGGCAGCAAATCGCCAGCGACCTGTTCGATGACAAACTGATCGTAAGGTTTGTCGCTGTTGAGCGCATCGATTACATAGTCTCGAAATGGCCAGGCGTGGGGATAGGTGAAGTTAAACTCCTTGCCACTCGATTCGGCATAGCGAACCACGTCGAGCCAGTAACGTGCCCAGCGTTCTCCAAAACGTGACGAGGCGAGCAACCGGTTGACCAAATTGGACACCGCCTCGGGTGAATCGTCTTCCACCAATTCACGCACCTGCTGGGGAGTGGGTGGCAAACCGATCAAATCGAAATACAAACGTCGTACCAGCGTGGCCCTGGTTGCATCAGCAACTGGGTGCAATCCCTGGGATTCCAATCGAGTCAATACAAATGCGTCGATCGCACTTCGGGGCCAATCGGTCTGCTCGACGGTAGGTGGGGCAACCGTCTGAGGTGGCTGAAATGCCCAGTGGCGTTTTTGCTGTTCGAACTGCAATTGGGCACTCGTGAGGCCATTCGATGCGCGCGGATCGGGAGCCCCCAATTCAATCCATCGCTCGAAAGCTCGCAGAGTCTCCTCGGATAACTTTTCTTCGGGCGGCATACCCGACAAGCCATCTTCATGCCGCAGCATACGGATCAACAAACTGGTTGCCGCACTTTTGGCTGCATCCTTCTGTGATGCGCCATCAGCAGCAGGCCCGTCAGAATCGGTAGACCTGTTGATGATCGGCCCCGAATCACCCCCGCTCGTCAGTCCCTCGGGGCTATCCAACTCCAGGCCACCTTCTACCATTTCAGCGGCCTGCGAATGGCACGAATAACATTCATCCACCAACACCGGACGAATCTGTTTTTCAAACAGTTCGATCCCTGCTGCCCTTGTCTCTTTCGCTGCTCTGCTGTCTTCAGCCTCATCCGCAGTGGCAATCGTCGCGGCGGCAGCATTTAACAAAGCACAAACAAAAAGGACCAATCCAGTTCTTGCAAAGAACGCACAATCTAAAGACCGTGTGGCAAACCATCGGAGTCGCATGGCGGGGTACTCCAGGGATAGGCGGGCTAGTACCTTGTCAAACTTATCTTTTTGGGTCGACGCAAAAATAAACCTTTACCCTGCCAGTATTTATGGCTGCGACCACCCCAAAAGTAAGGCTTGACCATACACTAGTCGAAGCTAGCTATCGGAACGCCCTCCATTGTGACCCAAATAATGCTTGCTAGCAAGCTTAATTATCTATCCACCGTATTAGAGAGGGTAGGATAAATCACTCTGGCTAAGCTGTAACGTGTAAGTTCAGGTTTTGTCCTTTTCAGAGATCATGTCAACGAAAATCACGGGAGAAAGAATCGTGCGAGAAATTGTTGGACACCCAATAGAAGCCCAGAATAAACAAAAACCCTATGGTTACAACCATAAAACCACGAAGGACACGAAGAGCACGAAGGAAAGAGAAGGATAACCACGTTACGATGCACTGAGAAACAAGAGACCTTCGACGACTCAACAAATCGTGAAAAGTTCCTGTTCGTTCCCGTCTTCGTGCTCTTCGTGTCCTTTGTGGTGATAATTCGTAGTTAGAGAGTTGTTAAGGGGGATGCTCCACCAATATAGCGTTAACCTAAATCGCACTGTCCAATTTGCCTGCATGGAAAAGTGCGAAAGGCAGATTCAGTGGCTGCTGATTTAATAACGCTACGCGGCACTCGAATAAGAATGATGTGATCCGCGATTGCTGCGAATCATCATGTGGTACTTGCTTCGGATGTCGAGATAGCTCCAAAATAGGTAGAGATTTCCTGCTACCGATCCGACCAAGAGCACCCACGCCAGGAGTAACATAAATCCACCTCCCGATGGCTCCCGTTGCGCTGAAAAATTTTCCACTTGAGGCTCTGTTTCGATTCCTACTTGCGATGAATCCACGGGAGACTGAGTCACCACCGTGGATGTTTCGGCGGGTAGTTTAGGGGTTGGTTCGGTGGGTGGTTCGGTGGGTGGTTCGGTGGGTGGTTCGTTCGAAGCCCGTCCGGTGGATGCCCGCTCCGTTTGAGGTGGCCCCATTGAGGATTGTTCCGGAGACTCAACCAACGTCATTCCTAATTTCCCCACTCCCTGAATATTTTTCTCGCCACGAAAAGATTTGGTCACAGAAAGTGCAGACGCAGGAAAGCTAAGCCTTGGCGGAGCTGGATACGGCTGCGGAAAACCTGGCGAAACCACCTGGCTGCCCAATTCGTTCGGAACACCTTTTCCAGTACTTTGACCAACCACCGGCTGGCCGACACCCGATGTCACTGCACCCGATGTCACTCCTACGGGAATGGGTTGATCCAATCTTTGCGTTCCTGTTGTGCCCTCCCTAACCCCACCAGTCGGCGGATTGGGATTCGAACTCAAACTTCCCGGTGCCGCAGGTTGAGCACTAGTTACTCTCACACCTTGCCCCCCCATACCTTGAGTACCTGAGCCAAAAGACGTTGAATTTCCAGTATCAGCAACTCCCAGGACACCCGTAGCTCCTTGATAACCCGTAGCTCCTTGAACTCCAGCAGCTACCGGGAATCCCACATTTGCCCGTGAGTCAGACTTTTGTAGGCCAGGAGCCTGAGAATTGCCAGGAGCCTGTGAATTGCCAGCCTGTGGAGGTCCACGAACAATGGAGCGTTCAGGCATGAATTGTCCTCTCAGGACGATGGGGTCTTCTTGCACTGGTGCAGGAGGAGCAGCCGAAATAATCTGGCCGGGAGGATCCGAGTTTGGTTTATGCCGGATCGCCTGAATAGGTTCTGGCAGGCCCTGCCGTGGTAGAGTTTCACGTCCAATAACGATTCGCACGCGCCCAATGGGCCCAATCTCTTGGGGCACCTCACTCACGATCGGAATAACAGATCCTGCTTCGAGTGCCGTTAGCATCTCCGGCTCGATCTGCACTAAATACTCAACACGTGGACTGCCGTCGGGCATGGGTTGCCAGCCAAACCCCACCCCCACCGACGAAGTCAACAAGAGAAGCGTGGCTGCATCCATTGCCTTTATCCTTTCACAACCAATCCATGAATAGCTGCAGAGTGAACGATCGACGACATTCTAACCCAATCGAGCAAAATGGCCAAGTCAGGAATGCTATCACCTTCGCCCGCTCGAGTCACTCTTGGGATCCTTGCTTCGGCTTGGCTGCAGATCCCGGAGAGGCACTCGCGGGCGATTTACCATATCCGGGTGCTACCACCGTTTCAGCTATTTCTGAGGAATGGCCACCATCTCCCGAATGAACCAGAGCAGCCACGGACTTGTCTGTTCCCAATATTCTCAACTCCTTGTTGAGCATCACCAACAGCGCTTGCAACAGAGATACCAACATGGGACCGACCAGAATCCCGATTGGGCCCAAGGCCTGAGCCCCCCCCACAACACTCAGCAATGCCAACAAGGGGTGCAAATTTGACCGACCATGCAACACCATGGGCTTAATCACATTATCGACCATGGAAACAACCACAACACAATAGATGGCCAAGAGGGCTGCTGGCATGAACCGACCCTGATAGAAATAGACCCAGGCACATACAGGCATCCAGACAGCAGCGGCTCCGATGAACGGCACCATGGCCAGAAACATCGTAAGTGCGGTTAAGAAGAAGATACGATCGATTCCGACAAAGTAATATCCCACGCTGGCCAGCACTCCCTGAACGATTGCCGACAGGAGCGTGGCGAGAACGACTGCACGGCTGATATCACCAAATTTGTCCAGCAGTTCTTGTTCGTAGCCATCGTCCAGTGGCGACAGTCGCATCAACGATTCGATCATGCCTGGGCCATCGGCAAAAAAATAGTAGAGGGCCAGAACCATAATCGCCAAACCAACCAATGCGCCCACCAGCACCCGCACTCCACCAAAGGCCAAAGGCGCGGCAGCCTGAGTTACTTTTTCACGGACGAAGGTGTGGACATCGTCGGCAGGTAAAGTTGGCAGCTTTAACTTAATCAACTTATCGTCGACCGCATTAATACAACGATCTAAAAAATCGTGCAGTGCAATTGCCTTAAGTTCCTCCACTGCTTCCTTGTTTTCTATTTCTGTCATCACTTCGGATTCAGGTAGCGAACTGGCTAAATTGGCATGTTGTCCAGTAGTCAAATCCTTAGACAATTCCTTTTCAATTGCTAATTCTTGATGTCCCTCGGTAATGTCTCCTGGTTGGGCCTGGAAGTCTGCATGTATCTGAGCACTGGTATTGGATGGTTTGACCATCTCGATTGGCAAGCTACTCGTGTAATCCGTAATCATTGCAGACCCTTCCGCAATCGCACGAATCAACAGACCGGTAAGTGGAAGCAGCACGATCAGCACGATCGATACCGTGGTAAAAACGGCGGCCAGTTGCCTACGACCCCGACAGCGATAAAGGGCCCATCGATGTAAGGGTCGAAACACCACGACCAGCACTGCGGCCAAAAATAGCGGCACGTAGAAATTTGCCATCACTTTGAATGAAAGTGCGCCAATCAGCAGAACAATCGCCACCAATACGATAAATGAGACAAGACGCGGCACGAGATAAACTCCCGAGTATTCTGTGGCAAAAGGGTTCGGGCAGTATTGTAAAGCGGAAAACGGAAAACGGAAAGCGGAAAGTTTGGTGTAACCCCTAGTTTTTCCCTTTACTCTTGTCTTTATCCGCTTTCCGCTTTCCGCTTTTCCTTACCGGCATCTACTCCACACTCACTTTCTGTTATCCTGGAAGCATTCTCCGATTCTCAACTCTCAACCCTCAACTCTATGATCAGTATCGTCATTCCCCTGCTCAACGAAGCTCCTTGCCTAGATCAGCTCCATCAAGAACTGACTTCCATGGCAGATACCCAGGGGTACGAAATACAAATTATCTTTGTCGATGATGGCTCCACCGACGAAAGCTGGTCGATCATTCGTCAGTTGGCTGCAGCCGATCCGCGTGTGCAAGGCGTGAAGTTCCGGAGAAATTTTGGTAAAGCTGCAGCCCTCAGTGCAGGCTTTCAGGAAGCCAAAGGGGATACAATTGTAACCATCGATGCGGATTTACAGGACGACCCACAAGAAATCCCTAACTTGCTTGCCCTTCTGGCTCCCGAAATTCAGCTGAATTTAGAAAAAGGAGAGTCCGTAGAGAGTGTTTGTGACTCCGACACAGAACCCGCAGTCGCGCCTGAAAATAGAAGAGCTTCATCCGCCAATCATTTGGACGTAGTGAGTGGCTGGAAAAAAAAACGCCATGACCCATGGCACAAGGTTTGGCCTTCGCGTCTGTTCAATCGGCTGGTTGGCTGGCTTACAGGAGTGCGTCTGCACGACCACAATTGTGGCTTGAAGTGCTTTCGACGTGAAGTCATGGAAGAAGTACACCTGTACGGCGAGATGCACCGTTTCGTGCCCGTGCTCGCGGCGGCTCGAGGCTTTCATGTGGGCGAACTGCCAATTGCTCATCGCCCACGACAATCCGGCATATCGAAATATGGCTTGGAAAGGATCCCCAAGGGACTCCTGGATCTACTGACTGTCACCTTCATCACCCGATTTGGACACCGTCCTCAGCATTGGCTAGGCATGGCAGGACTGTTTTCGTTTCTGATGGGATTGGTGGGGATGGTCTACCTGGCGGGGATCTGGCTCTGGTCACGTCTGGATGGCAATCTGCCGGTGCACTTACACCAGACAGCCGCATTGTATTACTCACTGGTCGCCCTGCTGATCGGTTCACAACTGATTGCGATGGGCTTTGTCGCAGAAATGATCACGGCAATGTTGGTTCGGAGCGAAGATACCTATTCCATCGCGCAAAAGGTATGCGGTACAGACTCAGGTTCCGCTACGCGCGAACCACCGAGTGATCCCATCATCCCGTGAATAACCCGTATAGAAATCAACTAACCATGCCCCTTGCTACCTCCGATCCCACCCGCCAACTCCGCTGGAGTGTTTATGTGATTCTCATCGCATTGTCGGTGGGAAATCTCAGCGGTCGGATTCTCAAGGTCAATTCGATCGACAACGCGCGGCTCGAATCGTACCGAATCAGTCAACACTTGAGCTCCACTCGAAAAAAACTAGTCGCCGAGGGGCTCTCGGATCCAGTATTAGCAGATCGTCTCGCCGAGGAAAAAAAGCGTTTGCAGACCAAGTTGCGGCTACAAAGGCCCTTCCTCAGCGCCAACGACCGCAGTCGCTGGTTGGCGGTCCGGGCATTGGTCGAACAAGGCGCCTTCGAAATTGATGCTCCACTGCAAGATGCAAACTGGGACACGATTGATATGGTGAAACATCGTGGCCGTGATGGCCAGATGCATCTCTATTCCAGTAAACCACCTCTGCTGACGTTCCTGCTTGCCGGGGAGTATTGGCTGCTGCACAAACTTACCGGAATGACTCTCGTCGAGCATCCTTACCTGCTGGGTCGAGTGATGCTGTTCTCCATCAACGTGTTGCCCATGATCCTGATGTTCCTGATCGTGGCCTCTCTGAACGAACGATTTGGCACTACCGACTGGGGCCGCATCTTCATTATGGCAGCCGCCACACTCGGTACCATGCTTGGGCCCTTTGCGGTGGTACTGAACAACCATATCATCGCAGCCGTGAGTGCCAGTGTGGCCATTTACTGCTTAGTTCGCAGTAGCGATGACGATCAACCCTGCTACGGAACTTACGCCTTCGCTGGCCTGGCATCTGCTTTCACGGCCGCCAACGAACTCCCAGCCTTGGCATTCTTGGTTTTGGTAGGGTTTGTCCTTTGGCGAAAAAGTCAACGCACCTGGTTCGTTGCTTTTCTGCCGGCAGCCGCGCTGGTAACCGGCGCATTTTTTATCACCAACTACGCGGCCCACGATTCACTTCGCCCCCCTTACATGCACCGTAGCGTGAGTAACCCCGACGACAACTGGTACCAGTACACTTACAACAGAAACGGGAAAGAACGAGAAAGCTACTGGCAGCAACATCGCCAGGGCATCGACCGGGGTGAACCGTCACGAACCACTTATTCGTGGCATTCGATTCTGGGACATCATGGAATTATTTCACTCACACCTATTTGGCTTCTCAGCGCTTGGGGGATTTGGCTGTGGCTGCTTCGTGGTCCTTCACTCCAACGTCAACTGGCAATGGGAGTTGGTTTGCTAACTCTCATCTGTCTCTATTTCTTTCTTGGGCTGCTTCCCCAAATCGACCGCAATTACGGTGGCATGACCAGCGGCTTCCGTTGGATGTTCTGGTTCACCCCACTCTGGTTGCTGGTCATGATCCCGGCGGCAGATCGCCTGGCCTCTTCGCGCTGGGGACAAGCGATGGCCTTGGTATTACTTTCTTTTTCGGTGCTCTCAGCCAGCTACCCCACCTGGAACCCATGGACTCATCCTTGGATCTACCGCTGGTTGGAGTACTGTGGTTGGGTAGGATTTTGAGACGGCTGGGTTTATCTTCTACTTTTCCTTGCAAAGTCGCTACAGTCTCCTAATTCTGTGAAATGGAGAATGTGGGATGTTTGATTTTTGATCTCAAGCGACACATTTTTCTTGCCTAGGCCCCGTAATCTTCCTGAAATGCAATGTTGGGTTTGGAGGATATTGTGGGGCTTGGAGGATATTTTTGCTTCCACCCATAGGTGGCGTCTAGCGATACTAAGAAAGGCTTCGATGATAAAACAGAGGCTATTTGCCCGTGCGTACGCTCATTCTACGATATTTTTACTTGGATTGAGTTGGTCGATGACCGCCTGGTCGGGGCAACCGCGACCAGTGACCGATATTCGTTCGATCGATGGCATGGGCAACAACCTTTTGCATGCCGACTGGGCAGCGGCCGAGACGCCCATGATTCGCCAGAAAGCTACCGCCGCAAACTCTGATGCAAACTATCCAGGGGATGGCTCGGGGAGTACCTTTGCCGGAGGTCCTGGTAGCGATTCCAGCTTGCCCGAGCCACGCACCGTGAGCAACCTTCTGTTCGATTCGCCTCTGGCCTCCCAACCAAATACGACCCTGCTGAGCAGTATGGTTTGGCAATGGGGCCAATTTCTCGATCACGATATCACACTGGTCGAAACAAGCGACGAGCCTGCAGAAATGGCTCCGATTGCTACCAGCCCCGATGATCCGCTGGCACCTGCAATACCTTTCCAACGTTCGCACTATGCCCCCAGCTCCGGCACCAGCTCTGCAAACCCGCGTCAACAGGTCAACTCCATCAGTTCGTACATTGATGCTTCCAATGTGTATGGCAGCAATCCGATACGCACGGCAGCCTTGCGCGGAACAGGGGGCCAACTGAAGACCAGCGCCGGAGAACTGCTCCCCTACAACGTCAGCGGACTACCCAACGCCGGAGGTAACTGCGCCGATCTGATGCTCGGCGGTGATGTTCGGGCCAACGAACAAGTGGGGCTGACGGCCATGCACACACTGTTTGTTCGCGAACACAACAGGCTCGTAGGGCTGCTGGAAACCAACCACTCCGACTGGACAGAAGATCAACTCTTTCAAACCGCGCGCAAGCTGGTCGGTGCGGAAATGCAAGCAATTACCTATCGAGAATTCCTGCCCGCCCTGTTGGGCGAGGACGACCCGCTGCGACCTCAAGCTGCCGATTATCACTATGACGTGACGATCAACGCTTCCGTCTCCAACGAATTTGCCGCTTCGATCTACCGATTCGGACACAGCATGTTACCCAGCAAGCTGTTGTTGCCGGCCTTAGGCGACCAGCCTGGCGAAGCGCTCCCGTTAAAGGAAGCTTTTTTCACGCCCGATTTTTTTGCCGGCGATGCGACCGGATCGACCCGTCGCGTCGAGCAATTACTGTTAGGCATGACATGGCAAATGGCGATGGAAATCGACCCCATGGCCATTGATGATGTAAGAAACTTTTTATTTGGTATCCCAGGTTCTGGTGGCATGGATCTGACCGCTATCAACATCCAACGCGGACGCGACCATGGTTTACCTGGCTACAATGGAATGCGCGCCGCTTATGGATTACCTGAAGTCGACTCATTCTCCGAGATCACCAGCGATACTGTGGTGCAACAGGTATTGTCAAACCTTTACGACTCAGTCCACCAGCTCGACACCTGGGTCGGCGCATTGGCCGAAACGCACAATTCGGAAGCCGCAGTGGGTGAATTGATCCGCACTGCGATGGTGGAGCAATTGACACGATTACGTGACGGTGATCGATACTTCTTCACTGGCGACCTGGAGCTAACCGACAATCCGGCAGTCGATGCCATTCTCGATCTGGATACCGTGACACTGTCACAAATCATCCGATGGAACACCGCTTTAGACAATTTACCAGCTAACGTATTCCTAGTTGCTGTACCCGAACCGGGATCCCTGGGCTTGCTGGTGTTGAGTGCGATCCTAACACTACAGCGCAGGGTTAAATCAAAAGAGAACCGCAGTGTTTATTAGAAACGTTTATTCAAACTAGCACATGCCGTCGCTCCGCGATTCAGGTTTGGATTGGCCACGGACATTTTGTTTCAACCGCGGAGCGGTGACATGTGATAGCCTGGGGACTTTAGTCCCAGGAACTCAGACGCAATCTGTTTTGAGTCGCGGAGCGACGTCATGTGGGATTTACGCTGCATATGTTGTGCTCGTTTTCAGTGAATTCTCACAGGACCGGTAGAGCCTTTCAGGGTCGCACGGCCGTAGGCTGTGGATTTAGAAAGGCTCAACCACGATCGCCTTCGGCGATAGCGTAGGCGGTGGCATGGCTACGACAGTGTGACATGCTGATGTACATCTTGCGAATTCCGCTGCGATCCAACAGATCACGTGCTCCTCCACACAGCACAATAGTGGGTGCTTCACCCGTGTGATGGCGAATTTCTATGTCGCGCCAGCGAATACCTCGACGCCAATCGGTCGCTAAGGCTTTGAGCACCGCTTCCTTGGCTGCCCAATGCGCCGCATAGTGCTGGGTTGCAGCAGATTTACTCGAACAATAAGAAATTTCAGCTTCTGTGTAGACTCGCTGAATGAACAACTCGCCATGGCGCTCAATGATTTGCGCAATTCTCAGGCACTCAACGATATCTGACCCAATGCCAAGAATGTCCATACGCGAGTCACCATCCCCTCAAGCCACAGGCCTCCTGAGCACGCTGGAGTACAGCGCCAGCTTTCGCCCTGGCTCGAACAGCACCCTGTGCTAATACGTCACGAACGTCGTCCGGACGAGCCGCCCATTGCTGACGATTTTCGCGCGCTTCTGCAAAAAATGCTTCGGCAGCCGAGGCGAGTGCTTTTTTTACGTCGCCATAGCCAAAGTTGCCACGTCGATACATCGCCGCCATTTGCTCTCGATCACTGTCACTGGCCACCAACGAATAGAGTTGATAGAGCACATCTTCTTCGGGCTGTTTGGCATCTTCCATAGGGCGTGAGTCGGTGGGAATCCGCATGATCTGCTTACGCTGGACCTTGGGCGTTTCGAAAACCGCCAGTGTATTGTTGTAACTCTTGGACATTTTTTCGCCGTCGATTCCTGGCACTCGCGCCGTGTTATCCAAAACCTTGGCTTTGGGCAGCACAAACACTTCACCAAACAGGTGATTGAAGCTACCAGCGATGTCGCGGCAAACTTCAATATGCTGTACCTGATCTTCGCCCACCGGCACCGTATCACTGTCGTAAGCCAGGATATCTGCGGCCTGGAGAACCGGGTAACTGAACAGCCCTGCATCGGCGGACAAGCCCTTGGCCTTCTTGTCTTTGTATGCATGGCAGCGTTCCAGGAGTCCCATTGGCGTGCCTGTCATCAGCAACCAACAAAGTTCACTTACTTCAGGCACATCCGACTGAACAAAGAGAGTCGCCTGCTCAGGATCAAGTCCTAATGCCAACAGGTCGATCGCTGCATCCAGCGAAAGCTGAGTGAGCAATTCTCGGTCGCGAATCGTTGTCAATGCATGCAGGTTGGCAATAAAATAATATGATTGCTCCGCATCTTGCAAGGCAATGTATTGAGTGATCGCACCAAAATAATTACCCCAATGAGGGCGACCGGTAGGTTGGATACCGCTGAGTACATGCATGATGAAATAGGGTTCAGGGTTCAGGATTCAGTAAAATGTGGGCATATATCAGGAGGGTGGGGTCTTTAGAGTTGAGAGTCCAGAGTTGAGAGTGTAGAGAACAAAGCGAGAATCGTAACAATCCCAGTATCTAACATCCGGCGTCAGCCCCTAGGCAAACAAATCTTTTCAGAACAGTGAGTAACGTACAAACACAGCCCCTACACTAGTAACTCCATAGCCATCTGAAAAGTTTGGCTTGGTGCAATAAACAGTGCAAGCCGAAAACTTGGACCTGACCCCTTCATGCCAGGTAGTCCCTACACGCCCAGTCGAAACTCCTTCGCCTCGCAACTCTTAACTCATTTTCAAAGTTCCCACCACATCGGCGATGCAACTAGCGCCTGCTTCGGTTAGTGCGGCTGGCAAGCCGTCGAGGATTGTCAGGGAAGCCGTTGGATTATAAAAGTTTACCGTGCCAAGCTGAACCGCTGTCGCACCAACTACAAAAAATTCCATGACGTCATCGAGTGTGGCGATGCCACCAATACCGACGATCGGCACCTGGGTAGCCTGAGCCGCCTGATAAACAGCACGTAACGCGATCGGCTTGATGGCAGGACCGCTGAGCCCACCCATACCATTGCCCAACAGGGGCCTTCGATTACGCCAATCAATTGCCATTCCCTGGCAAGTGTTGATCAACGAAATCGCATCGCAACCTCCAGCTTCGGCAGCGGTGGCCATCTGGGGGATACTGGTTACATTCGGTGTGAGTTTGGCCAAAATTGGATGGTTGCTGACCTGACGACAAGCTGCAACTAACCGTTCACAAAGTGTCGGATTCGTTCCAAAATCGACACCACCACTCACATTCGGGCAAGAGATATTGAGTTCCACCGCATCGATGGCCTCCTGCTCGGATAACCGAGCGACCATCTCGACAAATTCTTCATGGGTCCGGCCTGCGACGCTGACGATCAGAGAACTGTCCAGGCTAGCCAGATACGGCAAATGGTGGGCCAAAAAGGCCTCAATCCCATCATTGTCCAGACCAATGGCATTGAGCAACCCAGAAGCCGTTTCAACGGTTCGCCAAGGTGCGTTACCCTGCCGAGGCTCTGCGGTGATCGTTTTGGGTACAATGGCACCCAACCGCGCAAGGTCGACCAAAGCCTCCATCTCGCGTGCGTAGCCGAAAGTACCCGACGCAACCAGAACAGGGTTCTTCAGATGCAGTCGGCCGAGTGTTACCGCTAAATCCACTAAATAATGCCACCATGGACACTATGCGGTGTCAAATGACTGGGCATATCCAGGAACCAAATACGTTCCCACTCATTCAGCATAGCGCGTAAGTTTTCGGAAGTGTAAATCAACTGTTGAGCGCGTCTTGCTGGATCAGCCGAATAGATCGGCACAATACAACCAGAACTAACACTCAACGAGCAGGCTGTGATCAGCAGCAACAGCCATTTTCGCCTTGCCCATTTTCGCATCTGGGTGCTCCTCCGTGAGCTTGGACAGGGAATACAACTGGCGAAGCGTCAGTCAATTCCCGGTCTTTATGGACACTGATTTTCAGTGCCGAATGAAACAGTATTGAAAAGCCAGTGATAAGTTAGTCGTAATAAGTAAATCGCCTGCAAACCTATGAAATCCAGTAATCCCCCCGCAAACTTGTAAACCACCCGTAATCTTGTAACCAATCAAATGGTGCCGAATCGTAGCGACGCTTGAGTTGAGCGCCCAGACCATTTTCTGAGACCCAGTTCATTTTCTAAGACCTGCCCCCAGGCTTGGCTCCTTAAGTCGGGCCCCTTAAGTCGTGCGAGGAGGAAATGCTCCTCCTGCAGTCCCTTCTCCCGATGGAGGTGTTGTATGTGTAGCTGCAGAAGGCGTCACCTGGCCCGTTGTCGCTCGATTACTCGATGTTACCCGGGCACCCGTTACCGCCCCTTCCCCTAAAGCTTTCTGTTTCCCCAATACTGCCTTTTTCCCCAATGCATCCTGTGCGGCTGGCCCATTAGCTGCTACGCCTGCAGGCACTTCTGCCGATACAGGGCTATTTTGTATATTTTGCTGGACTGCAGCTTTGGCAGCCTGAAGTTCCAGCTCATGAACGCGTTCCTCCATCTCCTTACCGGGTTTGAATGTCACCACAAACTTTTCAGGCACAAAAACCTTTTCACCGGTACGGGGATTGCGTGCTTTCCGTGCAGCCCGCTTTTTCACCTCGAAAACGCCAAAATTACGCAATTCGATCCGCATATCCTCCACCAAGGTATCTACGATAGCATCGAACGTTTTCTGTACGATTTCCTTGGTTTTGAGCTGAGTTAGCCCAATTTCTTCCGAAATGGTTTTAACAATTTCTTTCTTGGTCACAACGAAATCCCCTAGCCAGGATTATCTCCGACCTCCCTTGGGTATCAGGTACCCAAGTTTCCACGGAAGAGGCCCCCATGGCGTGGAGGGACCTGTCAGGAAGGCCCTCGGAAAGTAGGAATAGTATGGGTCGCAGTGCCGCTTGCAAGTCTCGAAAAGATACCCCAACGAGCCGAAAAGAAACACTCTCGATCTCGCTCCAAGTGTAATTGGCATAAGCATTAGTGTCAAGTTTATGGTGTCGCAGTCGGTGCCCATTCGAAGGTGAAATCGATTCCAACCTGGCCCGATACAAGAACTCCTCAGGATCAGGCAAATTATCCAAATAAACGTACAAACCCAAGACTTATCTACAGATCGACCGAATAACTGTAAAAATCTACCCAATCTCTACAAGTTTCCAAACCTAGCCCGGATATTTCATCCGTTTCGTCGCGAGGCCCCGTAGCCCACCAAGGAAAAGGTTGAGTCCTTTCGTGGCAAGGCATGTGAGGTTCGCGACCGCAGTCGTGTTTTATACACGTTGAGGCGACCACAGCTGCGCCGCGGTGCCCGGGACCGAAACATAACGCAGCCACGGAAGGACTTGGGACGCCGTAGCAGAAACGGATGAAATATGCGGGCTAAACGTGTATTTCTGCTGCCTGGTTATTGATTTCTTCCAACTGATAGAGCTTTCCTTTGTCGCATCCTGGACAGTGAGCAGCCGTTTCTTCCCAAGATTGGGGAGTACTCAGATTAGATTTCCAAAAAGGCCAGGTACGGCATTGACGGGGACGGTCCTCATAGACGGTACATTTACGGCTTCTTGAGTCAAAGAAGACACAGTCACCATTGTCAAATTCCACTAAACTGCGACGAATGCCCACCTTACGGACAAATTGACCTTCAAACTTCTCCAGTGGCAGGCCCATCCGTTTTGCCATCCCGGCGATTTCAGCCTGATTGACCCAGACAAAGCCAGGCTCCCCGGTACAGCAATCGCCACAACCAGAACACTTAAACTTCAATCCATCCTGATACCATGGGATTGAATCAGGTGATGTCACGGCCGTTTGGATCGACGGGGGATTGGACTTTTTCTTTGAGTTATGCATAGAGGTTGCTAGCAATTGGACACGGTGAAGTCAATGAATGCGAAACGCCTGATCAAAATAGTGCAGCGAACGCTTGTACGGTTTGGTCGAGTTCTTGCTGCGTGGTCGACCAACCCAGGCTTAGGCGCAAAGTGCCACCATTGGCCAGGGTTCCTATTGCTTGATGCATTCGAGGTGCGCAGTGTAAACCAGCACGAGACTGAATGCCATGAGAAGCCTCCAATAGAATAGCTAACTCTTGTGGATCATATCCGGCGAGTGACAAACTGATCACACTGGTTCGGTCAGGCGAACCCGATCCCGCAGTGGATGTGACTGGACCGTGTATCCTAAGGCCTGCATTTCCGGCAGAAGTCATCTCCTCCAGGCGCTCGATCAGATAGTTAGTTTGCCATGTCAACTGAGAATGAATTTTTGTGATAGTTCGGTCGCTGAGAAAATCGCAAGCCGCTGCCAATCCCGCCAAACCTGGTAAGTTGTGGCTACCCGATTCATATTTTTCAGGCAACGAGTCGGGTTGTCGATCCTCACCGCTACGCGTACCGGTACCACCAATTCGAAATGGTTGAAGCTCTTGCTCCACTCCTGGACGCACATAAAGTACTCCCGTTCCCAACGGCCCCAAGAGGCCCTTATGTCCCGGAGCAGCCAACAAATCAATTCCCATTTGTTGGACATTGAGAGGCACGTGGCCCGCTGTTTGCGCCGCATCGACTAACAGGAATGCGTCATGTTCACGGAGAATCTGGGCGATGGACTCAATGGGCTGGATGACACCGGTAACATTGGAACCGTGCTGTACCACCACCAAACGTGAATTGGGTCGCAATGCCCGACGTATATCGTTAGGCAATACGCTCCCCTGATCATCACAGGGCACGTAACTGACTGAAATGGAGGAGCTATCCTGCAAAGCGCGCAACGGACGCAACACGGAGTTGTGTTCGCAGACGGTGGTGACCACGTGGTCACCGGGACGCACCAAACCACCAATGGCCAGATTCAGTGCATCGGTTCCACTGGCAGTGAAGATAACCTGTTTCGGATGATCCACACCAATCAAATCGGCTATCCCTTGCCGAGCCCGTTCGACCACCCGATTGGACTGCATCGCTTCACGATAACTACTACGGCCATGGGGTGCCCCCACCTCGCGTTGAAAGTAATCAACCGCCCGATAGACCTCCTCGGGTTTAGGCCAGCTGGTGGCTGCATGATCCAGATAGATGCGTGAATGTGGATGGTTCAAAACGCTCAACCGCCAATTTCATACATGGCCATTTTTGGCTTGTTAAATTGCTCGCTGCCGATGCCATGACTTGGTTCCTTAGCCGCCACGCAATCACGAATAAGTTGTTGCAATTTGACCTGTGAAGCACCGCCACGAAGCAGTTTGCGAGCATCCCATTCCACCGATGAAAAGAGGCAGTTTTTAAGCTGTCCCAGCGAGGTAATCCTGAGCCGGTTGCAACTTTCACAAAACGGCTGGCTGACTGAGTTAATGAACCCAATCTGTCCCAATCCACGGTCCCTGCGATCAGTCCCCCCTTTATCCTGAGGAATCGTATCATCAGAATTTACATCACCTGGATCTGATTGGTGATTATTGAGGTCATCCGTAAAACGATAGTCTATCGCTGGCTGGCTGGAATCGAGGCGATCCACTGGAATCAGGGCACCAAATTTGGCCTCTAGTTGGGTACGAATCTCAGCGCCGGTGAGTACATCGGATTTCTCCCAGTGCCCGGTAGCATTCAGAGGCATAAATTCAATGAAGCGAAGATCCAGATCGTGTTCGCGAGCAAAATGCGCCAAAGGAACAATATCCTTTTCCGTCTGCCCACGTACAGCAACGGTGTTCAGCCGGATGTGTGCAAATCCAGCCTGACGTGCTGCAAAAATCCCTTGCAACACTCGATCCAGTCCCTGACGACGGGTGATACGTTGGAAAGTCGTCTGGTCGAGTGTATCTAGACTAACATTAATACGCCCCAGACCGGCCGCTTTGAGTTGCTCTGCTTGTTCTGCCAATAACAATCCATTGGTTGTCAAAGCCACTTCCGTGATGCCTGGAACGGCAACAATTTTTCTCACCAATGTCGCCAGACCGGTGCGCACCAATGGTTCACCTCCGGTAAGTCTCACCTTGGTAATTCCCAAGGAGGCGGCCACCTGGACCATGCGTTCGAGTTCCTCGAAGGTGAGTAGTTCCCCTCGTGGCTTGAACCTGACCTCCTCAGTTGGCATACAGTAAAAGCAACGAATATTACACCGATCGGTCACGCTTAAACGCAATGCAGTATGCACACGCCCCAATCGGTCAACCAACGGCTCGACCTGGTCACGTGGCTGTGACGTTTCAAGTTTTGAAGGTTTGTTATTCATTGCTTGATGGTTACGTAATGCTTTCCGCCCTTTTCCATTAACCATTTATCCACGATTTTAGCAAAGCTACTTATCGTTCTTTTGGCAAAGGGTGAACCCAGGCGGTCTGGCCGTCTGCCCAACATTCTTTTTTCCATATGGGAACCCGCTCTTTCAAGGTATCAATCAGCCATTCTCCCGCAGCCAATGCCGCACGGCGATGGGCACTACTAACCACAATGGCAACGCTCACTTCGGTTAACGGTACGGTTCCCAGGCGATGAACAATAAGACACTCGACCAGGGACCAGCGGCGATTGGCCTCGGTGACCAGCTTGGCTATCTCTTGTTCCGCCATTTCACGGTATGCATCATACTGTAACATACTCGTTTCCCGTACGCCTCCGCTCGCGCCTGTAAGATCTTCTCCAGCATCCTTGCTGCCACTTGTAAATTGGCGGGTAATACCCAAAAACACCACCACCGCCCCCGCCTCAGGCGTACGAGCCTGATCGATCAATGCAGTCGTATCAATCGGTTGATCCGTAAGGTGAATCATGGTGGGTTGAGAGTTGAGAGTTGAGAGTTGAGGAAGTTCTGCAACACTTACTTGAATCCACCGATCCGTTAAAAAACACCACCTATCCAGTACTTGTCATTCTGAGGGAGCCTTGGCGACCGAAGAATCTCCGTGGTCAACCAAGAGATCCTTCAGTCGTAGACCAAAACAAGTTTCGGTGCCCTCTCCCTCAGGATGACAGGAAGCGACGATGAGGTCCGTGTTTTCTCCGGATTCGAGTGAGGTCTTACCAAGTTCATGCAAATTCCGCTTTCGGCATTCCGAATTCCGCATTTAGCTCTATCCTCCACTCACGGGTGGAATCATTGCGATGTCACTGTTCTCTTCCAATGGAGTGCTGTCAGGAACGTATTGCGCGTTCACGGCGAACAGGGTCTGGGGCAATAACGGTCGTAGTGGAGGATACTTCTCAGACATTTTGGCACGGAGCATTTCCAAAGTGGCGTGGTCCTCAAGTTCCAGCATCACTTCGCATTGATCGACGATATCTCGGACTGCGGCAAACAGTTTAACGGTTACTTTCATGTGACTACCAGTTCTTCATTGGGCCTATCGAGTAGTTGTTGAAACTCCGGTTTCAAGCCATAGGCCAACGCTAATATTTTAATGGGGTGAATGGTGGGCTTGTGAGTGCCCTGTTCCATTTGAATCTTGCACGCACTGCACTCGGTTACTCCCACCTGAAACTGGCCTGCCCGGATTGATGTGAGCAACGGCAAACCAGCACGCAAGCTGTTGCGATAATTTTTGTGTTTTAACCCAAAAGTACCAGCGATGCCGCTGCAACCTTTTTCTAACCGCTCCAATTGCAATCCGGGAATCAGATCCAACAGGTTCTCCGTGGGTGTTCCTATGTCGAGCGCTTTGACATGACATGGTACATGATAGCCTACCGAAAGTGGCAACGGCCCAAAATCAAGTTGTAATTTTCCTTGCTGATGCCACCGCCACAAGTAATGACATGCATCCATCGTATGGGCCGCTACTAAACGGGCATCTGGATCGTCAGCCAACAACATGGGATACTCGTGCGTCAAAGCCAGGGCGGCAGAGGGCTCCGTACATAGTATGGTGTACCCCTGGCGTACTGCTTCTGCGAGTAAGGCCACGTTCTGCTCTGCCACGAGACGCGCAGGCCCCAGCATGCCCTGTGAGATCATCGACATGGCCGCGTACTGTTGCGTATTAGGAACATAAACCGATATCTGATTGTGTTCCAGGGTGGCAACCATCGCTTCGGCTAATTGTGTATCGCAGTAATTTGCATAAGTGTCGACAAAATAGAGCACCTTTTCGATCTTAGTGGCACTGCCTATTGGAGTGCCGCCCGCCGAAGTACTGGACGTCGAAGGTGGAATGGTCCGATGAAGTCGTCTCTGAGTAGCCACTTGTAAAAACGGTTGTCGAGCAAAACGTGGTAATTTGCGTCCTTGAGCAATACCCAATGTTTTTTCAATCAACCAACGTGCAAAGCGATTGGCCACCGCCCAATTGGCTAACCGTGACATCCGTGAGGCAATCTCGCAAAGTGAATCAACTCGCGTCAGCACCCAGTCGTGTAGCCCCTGCCCGTTGGTTTCCAGATAGGCTGCCTTGGCCTCCACCATCATTTTTGGTATGTCGACATTGGCTGGACACTCGAGTCGGCACATATGGCAATGAACACACAAATCGGCAATTTTTTTGAAAGCCTCTTCGTAAACCGCACCGACAGGCAGCGAACCTGCCAACAAACCCCTGACCAAATTGGCTTTAGCTCGAGGAGAGGCCTCTTCCCGGGGAGCGTAGCGGAAGATCGGGCACATCCGAGTGTCGGGGTCCTGCGAGCGGCATGCGGCACAGCCATTGCAGCCACGGGCCGTATAGGCCATCTCCTGGGGTTGCCAGTCCAGTTGAAGTGTTAGGAACTCTGCTGAATCGCTGGTGTCAGGCGTTTGGTTGGCCTTCTGAGTGCCGAGAGGCGAATATCCAATCTGCCGCAGATTATCAGTCAAGCGGGTCGGTGGATTGGGATCGGACGAATTGGGAACGGAAGAAAGAGGAACCACCTTACCGGGATTGAGCAAGTTCCGAGGGTCAAACAATTCTTTCACTTCACGAAACGCATGGGTCAGCTCTTTGTACTGCCCATCGAGGTAGGGCGTACGACTCAGTCCGTCGCCATGTTCTCCGCTGATCGTCCCCCCTAAGTCCCACACATGGGCATATAACTCGGTCGCCAATGTTTCCATCGTACGAACATCTACAGAATTGGCCAAATCGAGAAATGGTCGCACATGGAGTTGACCATGCAGCGCATGCCCAAAAATGGAAGCAGTGACGTGCAACTGTTTCAGAGTGGATTGCAGTTGCTGTATAAACTGCGGCAGGGCCGCCGGCGGTACAGCGATGTCTTCAATGAACGGAATGGGTCGTGATGACCCTTTTAATCGGTAGAGTAACGGCACGTAATGTCGAGATAGCTGCCAAAGCATCTCATAATCTTGTCGATCCTCGGCAACGTAGCAACTGGAAGCAAGCTGAGTTTTGTGCAGCAACTGCCGACGAGTCCGTTCTAACTGTTGCCGTAACGAATCGGTTGTTTCAGCATGATATTCCACCAACAGAACCGCTTCGGCAGCTTGAGGAATAAGTAATTCGTAACGAGGATCGCTTTCACGCGCCAAGCTCAAGTGACGACGGTCCATCAAATCGCAGGCAACCAATCCTAACGTGCTTAACTCGACAGCTCCGCGTGCCGCCTTATCCAATGAATCAAAGAAAAACAGCGAGCTCCCTACCTGCTGCGGCACAGGATCGGTAGAAAAAGTAGCCTCGGTCACAATGGCCAGTGTCCCCTCGCTACCGAGCATCAGTTGCCCCAAGTCGAGATGGGCTCCACGCTGCAAATCAAATAAATGGTAGCCGCTACGATTGACAACACTGCGTGGCCGACGCTCTCGGATTGGACCTGCATGGCGTCTGAGTATACTTTCCAATCCAACCGTGAGACGCGAGATAGGGTCTGGCGCGGCCGCATCAGGTGGCCCACCATGCCCCTCACTCTGCATGCTGGAGACGTTCGAGTTCTTTCCTGTTGCCCCGTAATTATCTACCCTACGAATGGGTGCCGATTGCTTTGCCCCAAACCGATCGAATCCTGTGGGATTATTCAACCGAACAACTTCTCCAGTGGCCAAAACGACTTGCAGTGACAACAAATGATCTCGAGCCGATCCATATCGGGGCCAACGGCTACCAGCAGCATTTAACGCGACAACGCTTCCCATGGTGGTCACATGGCTCAGTGCAGGATCGGGTCCAAAGAGCCGATTCTGCTTCGCGAGATGGGCATTCAGTCGATTCAAGACCACTCCTGATTGCACCCGCACCCAAGAATCATCGGTCTCAAGAATGCGCCGAAAATAACGCGAGAAATCAACGATCAAACCCCTGCCAAGCGACTCTCCTGCAAGCCCCGATCCGCTACCTCGCGGGTGGAGCGAAATACCATGCTCCGCCGCATACTGAACTGTGGCCACCACATCGTCCACACTACGTGGACGAACAACCCCCAAGGGAAGCATTTCGTAGATACTCGCATCGCTACTGTAGAGTTGGACATTCAGATCATCGCACAAAACATCGCCGGCTATCTGCCCACGCAAATCTTCTTCAACACGTTTCTGCTCAATGTCCATAGTTGAGAGTGTAGTGTGGCCTTGTTGACTAACTAATTTTGAAAAATTTTAGACAGGATAAACAAGATTTACCGGATAGGAATTTCATTGTGTAGAGATCTATGATCGAATGGTGCAAATAATCCTGTTGATCCTGTCAAAATAAATCCATTCAAGGCAATGGTTCGACAGTGTGTAGTGTGCAGATACTTTGCCTACAAAGCCTCCCACCACTTAACCAGTAAATACCGCCAACCAATATACCCATCGCTTACGTCCCCAGCCAAACGAATCTTGGAGAATGTTCGCGAATCCAGCTCTATCACTTTAGGCTACATCCCACGCGAACATCGTCCAAGTTCGGCTTGGCGTAATCAACTAGTCTGTCCGCGCTGCCAGCTGTCGGTATTTTTCGTGCGTCTCCAGATCGAAGGGACCGTGTGAATCCATCTCCACCACACCCCGATAGTGGGCATCGCACCGGTAACACATCAATGCCTCACCCACGACAAAGTAGAGCAGCACATCGGCTAAGGCAGTGGCAAATAAAATAGCAAAAGTCCAATAGAGGTACATATGGTACCAGGCGATCGAACTGCCCAGGATGCCCACAATGACCAAACCTACTCCGAGACGTTGCGGGAAATCCTTTCGTACATACAAGTCCGTACTCGGGCAAACCAAACACTTTCTGATACGCTGCCCCTCGATGGCGCCCTCAGCAATGACAATTTTTTTTTGGCAATGAGGACATACCAACTCATCCATCGAAGTATTCAATGGACAACTGGCGATCGTATGGCAAGCAGGGCAAGTGTAGTGGATGTGCACGAAGTTGAGTTGGGAGTTAGGAATTAGGAATTAGGAGACGCGAGTTGAGAGTTATGGTAATTTTCTTTAACTCACGCCTCCCAACTCTCAACTCCCCGCATTATAGCGGAAAAGGCGATCTGCTTGACAGTAGGAGAGACATGGTTTCGCCTACAAAGGTGCCGATTACTGCTACATAAAGAATTCCCGTGGCACTTTGTGTGTTAGGTATTTTGAGCGTTTGCCATGCCATCCAGATTAGTAGACTGACCCCCACGAGCCCAAACAGCCAACGGAGTAGGAGGAAGAGCACCCACTGAGTCGTGATTTCTTGGCCAATATCGATATTGGCCCACAATCCCACAGCCGAAACGCCCCCATGTAGAAACAGTGCCCCAGCCATCGCCAAGATTAATCTACGCAGAGGTTCCAGCTCCATCGTGGGTGAATTGAGATACCAGTGGCCCAAAAGCATCGCGGCCAAGGTGAATCCTAGTAACAAACCGGAAGTGACTGGCACCATTCCATAAAGTACCTGACTAAATCCACCATGGCCAATTCCGCCGTGATGTGGGTGCTCTGCTAGATTTGGACTGCTGGATGCCCCCTGCGCCACTACGAGCGTCTCACCGGCTAGTGATTCTGGCAATCTACTTTCCGGCGAATAATCGGGAAATGCCAACCAGGCAGCCAACAGCACAAGTCCGGCAACCAGCCACAGACAGACGACTCCAGCACGTGGCTTTTCATACAACCAGAATATGGCTCCCACATAGCTGAGCCCTGCAGCTAACATCGCAGGCCAAAAAACCGTAACGGCCACAGCACGGCTCACCAGAGCAGCCAATAATGTCAGCCCCAGAGTGACATACAGGTGATTGCGATAGTAACCACTGGTAACTTGGCTCGGCGAGGTCAACGCCATGCCAACCGCCAGTCCAAAAGCCAAGCGAAGCAGAAACTGCAACAGAAGGATCATGAGTTTTCAAAGCGGAAAGCGGAAAGCGGAAACGTCTTGTACCCTGTACTCTTCTCACTTGCCCCCATAAATGAGCGTCATCACTTCGGAGCGGCTCGACAAATTGGATCGGAAGATGCCTTTCATCGCTGAGGTAACACAGACACTGTCATGTTTGCGTATACCCCGGATTGACATGCACGAATGGGCGGCTTCGATGACTACCGCCACGCCTTTGGCTTGCAATTGTTCCACCAACAAATCGGCGATTTGCTCGGTCATGCGCTCTTGCACTTGGGGTCGGCGAGAAATTTCCTCGACAACACGAGCTAATTTGCTAAGGCCAACCACCTTGCCATTAGGGACATACCCAATATGCGCTTTGCCAATAAATGGCAGCAAGTGATGCTCACACATGCTATTAAACCGAATATCACGAACCAACACCATTTCGTCATATTTTTCCGTGAAGAACTTTTGCAGATGCCTGGCTGGCTCGGCATGGAGGCCACTGAACAGTTCTGCATACATCCGAGCCACACGGGCAGGTGTTTCCAGCAACCCTTCGCGGTCAGGATCTTCACCAACAGACTCCAAAATTTCACGAACCGCCCGTTCGATTCGAGGTAAATCGACCTCAGACGGTTTGGAGTGGGCCTCAGACGGTTTGGAGTAGGCAGGTGGGGAGGACAATGGAGGCTCGGTGTTTCGGTGTTTTGATGTTTCGACGGTGTGTGTTCTCTACCGAACTACTGAAACACCGAACTACTCACTGGTCTAGTTCAGGCTAAAGGGAGGTGGAAAGAAACCTTTGGGTCCAGGCTGCTGCAATGTCGTCGAATTCTTTGAATCACTGGCCATGGTTTCTATACTGTCCAGCAACATCCACGCTCGACGATCGACGTCTGGCTGTCCTAACAGGGCGCATTTCACCTCGAGCGAAAGCGGCATTGCAAAGCTTACCAAATCGGTTAGCACACTCAATGGGACTTCCGAAGATAATGCTTCACGAACGGCCCCCGGGGGTAGACAATTGTCTGGCAATTGCTCCTGAAACATCTGTGCCAAAGCTATCTGTAACGCCTCACGTTCATCTGAACCTTCTTGCTCATAGTAATCATCTAAGACTCTCACCTCTGCTTGGCGGAAGGCTTTGACACTAGATACCTCGCACTCAATATGCACCCGCCGCATACCTAACATGAGCACATTGTACTGTCCATCCTCTTGACGCTGATGGGTAATAATCTTACCGAGACAGGCCGTTGAATGAATTGGAGGTTGATCTTCGTAGTTAGCTTCCCAACCTGGTGACAGAATGCTCATCGCAATCAAACCGTCGTGATCGAGTGCTTCAGATAATAGCTCACGATAACGCGGTTCATGAATGTGCAACGGTTGCATAACGTGGGGAAACATGACCAAATCTGGAAGGGGAAACAGACGAACCTTGCCGGTAAAACGACCTTCATCAAACGTTAAATCTTCAGCATGCCAGGGCAACATAAATAGCGATCTTGGTTGTGACAGGGAGTGTGTAGCAGGACCCATTTGTGTGACAGGAGTCGCGTGTCAGGGAGGAAACTCGCACAAGGGGGGAGCCCATGCCATTACAGGTGGGGGTGCCAATGTTCATAGGAAGCAGCGTCGCTCGCCACTACAGGATTATATACATCGCAGTGAACCGCGGCTAGCAAAGATGACTGAATATTTTTCCAAGTAATTCACCTTTGGCAGAAATGACGTCCATTTCAGAACACTTGACAGTAGGACACTGGCCGACACAATGAGCAGCAGATGATTTGAAGAAACGCCCAAATACTGTATACGTGACTACGCAGACGCAGTGATATTCGGACTCGTAGCAGGATGTTTATGAAATATTCGGGTTAAATCATTGCATGACCTATTCTGAGTAAATATCCATGAAAAAGGATACCAATCGCCAGTCCCTTCAGCGTCCTCCTCAGCGTCCTCCTCAGCGTCCTCCTCAGCGTCCTCCTCAGCGTCCTCCTCAGCGTCCTCCTCAGCGTCCTCCTCAGCGTCCTCCTCAGCGGCCTTTTGACACGATTAATCAGCACAAATTCCCAGCGGCCAAGAGCCATATGGCCCGTATCCTGAAGAGACTGAAAGCCGATTACCCCAAGGTACGCTGTGCACTGAACTACGAATCTCCATTCCAGTTATTGGTTGCCACTATTCTTTCCGCTCAGTGCACCGATGTCCGAGTCAATCTGGTAACGCGAGATTTGTTTAGCAAATACCGCACACCACCGAAGCTCGCGAAGGCAACCCTGAAAGATTTAGAAAAATGCATTCATAGTACTGGCTTTTTCCGAAATAAGGCGAAGAACATTAAGGCATGCAGTGTGGCTCTACTGGAGCAGCATGAGGGTAAAGTACCCCGACACTTGGAAGACTTGGTCGCTTTACCCGGCGTCGGCCGTAAAACGGCCAACGTGGTACTAGGCACAGCCTATGGCCTGGCCACAGGGGTAGTGGTCGACACGCATGTAGGGCGGCTGAGCCGTCGCCTGGGCCTCACCCGTGAGGCGGACCCAGTCAAGGTAGAACGCGATTTGATGGGACTACTACCGAAAAAGGAATGGATTGATTTTTCACACCGCATCATTTATCACGGACGTGCCGTGTGCAGTGCGCGTAAACCCTTGTGCGATGACTGTTCGATGCAAAAATTTTGCCCCCGCCTGGGCATGTAATTAGTCTGGGTATGAAAATTTCAGCGAAGAAAGTATCTCAATGATCCTGTCAGGTCACGAAATTCAGCAACGTTTGGGTAAAGATATTCTCATCGAGCCGTATACGCCAGCCAATCTCAATCCCAACAGCTACAACCTGACGTTACACGATGAGCTGATGATTTACGAAGAAGTCGTGCTCGACATGGCGAAGGCGAACCGGGTGCGGCGCATCAGCATCCCGAAAGAGGGGATGGTCCTCAGCCCCAATCAGCTCTATCTGGGACGAACTGCGGAGCACACCGAGACCCACCACCTGGTACCACAAATCGAAGGCAGGTCCTCCGTTGGACGGCTCGGGTTGTTCGTCCACATCACAGCCGGTTTCGGAGACGTAGGATTTTCCGGTTACTGGACACTTGAAATGTTTGCCGTACAGCCAGTACGTATCTATCCACACATTCCCATCTGCCAAATTTTCTACCACGAAGTAACTGGCCAACTAAGCGAATACACAAGCAAGTATCAGCACAACCACGACATCCAACCCAGCTTGCTATTCGAGGAGCTTGATCCGGATCACAAAAACGACCCGCAATTACCACTGGACTTTGGCCTGGAAAAATCAGGAGCTACATGATGGCAAAGTAGTTCTCCACTGCATAATCGAGATATTCCGGGCTCATGACAGGAGGCGCCTGCAGATAGTGGCAGTAATTGCGTATTTGAAGTAAAAGATCGCGAGGTTGGCAACAACGAAAGGGTCTCTTGATCGGGAGGTAGTGCGTATCGATTAAGTAATCGACCGCTTCCGCCGAGTAGTCCACATCAACAAGAGGTGCCATGATCTGAAATAACTCACGAAAGTCTTCTTCCGACGGATCTTTAACTTCAATTTTGTATGGAATCCGTCGCAGGAAGGCGTCATCCACTAAATCTTTGGGTTCCAGATTCGTGGAAAAGATAATCAACTGATCGAAGGGCACTTGGATTTTTGTACCACTGGTCATCTGCAGGAAATCATGTCGCTTTTCCAGCGGGACGATCCAGCGATTGAGCAGTTCGTCGGTCGTCATTCTCTGACGGCCAAAGTCATCGATAACCAGAGTGCCACAGTTACTTTTCATTTGAATTGGCGCTTCGCTTACATTCACCCCGGTATTGGATTTCACCTCCAATGAATCCATCGTCAACTCACCACCCACGATGATAGTCGGACGCCGGATACGAACCCACCGACTGTCGAGATGTTCTTTGCGAAGAGGGCCCACTTGAGTTTCCAGAGGCACCTCCTCGTGCAACTCCGGGTCAAAAATCCGCATGATTTCACCATCGACCCCAATGCTCCGAGGGACCCAAATGCAATCACCGAATGCTTTGGTCACACGTTCCGCAATGCTGGTTTTACCATTACCTGGAGCGCCGAACAGAAATAACCCACGGCCCGAATTGATCGCCGGTCCTAAACGTCTTAACATTTGACGATTGATCAGCAAGTCACTAAAAGCACGCTCCAAATCAACTTTGGTAGGATGCAACTTGGTTAAGCTCTGTATGGCAACACTTTCGATGTAGGTAGACAATGTTACCGGTGCAGCACCAAAATAGGTACACTGCTCGAGGAGTTTGCGTGCCTGTTCGCGTCCCTTTTCGGTGAGCTGATAAACATAGTCGTTCATCTGTGCGGA
>JBDOMT010000236.1:0-7999 GCA_039831705.1 Pirellulales bacterium
AAAAGAACGACCAGAAAAGTGACCAACGTCGTATGTTTTAGAATTACCAATAACCTTACCAACTAAGCTACCGCTTTGAGCGGTTCACAATGGAAGCCTCCGGCTCTGCCGGAGGAGCCTCACTTTCAATTCTATGACGAGTCGCTCTTGCGTACAGCTGGGCCAGGTCTACTCATCAACTTCGATGCGTCGCTGGAAGAGTTTGTGTTGCACACGTCCAATTTGAGTGACAGCGTGACGGTTGTGCAAATGCCAGTGGCGGCCCATGTCGAAATCGATCAAGGGGGGGGCCAAAATGTGCTCGTTGGTCCCAACCTGGCTAATCTTTGGCAAATCACAGAGACCGACCTTGGGAGTCTCAATAGCACGATCCACTTCGAGAATACGGCCAATGTGGTAGGAGGCAATAGTCAAGACCAGTTCATCTTTAGTGAAACTGGCAGTCTCTCCTCAACCGACGGAAGCGATGGCACGGACCTGTTCGACTATACGAGTTTTCTGACCAACGTTGCAGTTGATCAGGGAGCTGGTACGGCATCCAACGTCACTTCAACGATCGCGAGTATCGAAACGGTTCACGGCGGCGCCGGAGATGACTTCTTCCGCGGCAACAGCGAGAACAATGAGCTCTTGGGGGGAGCTGGCAATGACATCCTGCTCGGCCTAGGTGGCGATGACACCCTCTCTGGTGACGGCGGCCGTGATTTGATCTTCAGAGGCAGTGATAGTGATATCCTACAAGGCGGAGAAGATGACGACATCGTCATTCATGGCAGGTCCATCCATGCGATGAACGATGCGGCCCTGATGGCCCTCTTGGCCGAGTGGATTCGCACCGGATTAGATTCCTCCTACAACGTGCGGGTGGCAAACCTGCGCAACGGTGGGGGACTCAATGGGACAACAACACTCACTGCTGCAACAGTGCTTGCAGATAATGCGGCGGACTTATTAAGTGATCAGGAAGGATTCGACTGGTTTTGGGCCGGTCCATCGATCGAAGACACCCTGCTTGACCTTGAAATTGGTGAAGAGTTGAATTAATCCATTCCGCAAGAAAAAAAGTATCCCAAGTTCCCATGTCGAACGCACGGTCGCTCGACAATCATACCCCAACTCAAAAAATCTGAAAATATTGTAATCATGAATAGCACCTTCTACTATCCGATAGCTAAATCAGTTACCATGGGCTTGCTTCTCCTGGCCAGCGTGTCGAGCTCTATTTGGGCCGCCAGTTTTCAAGGGCTTGGTGTACTTCCTATTGAGTCGAGTTTACTACAGAGTGGCGCGACGGCCGTTTCATTCGATGGCACAGCCATTGTCGGTACGGTGGAAACAGATTCCACATCGGTGGCGTTCCTCTGGACCGAAAGCTCCGGTACGATGACTCAAGTTGGTGTCATCGATCAGAATAACCCGACAAGTTGGGCAACGGCCGTTTCCACCAATGCTCAATTCGTTGTAGAATTCGTTGTAGGACATGCTGGGTCCGATGCTGGAACCCAGGCATTCTATCGGACTAGCGTCCCCTCGGTGGTTGGTTTGGATGACCTGGCAGGGGGTCAGTTTGACAGCCGTGCAACCGGGATTTCTGCAGATGGTCAAGTAATCGTCGGCACAGGCCACTCAAACTTCGGCAGCGAAGCCTTTCGCTTTGACAATCCGGGCCGGTTCGCTGGAAGGCCTGGGAATGCTTCCCAACGGTATCTCCAGTGAAGCGTTGGGAGTGTCATCGGACGGCAGTACGATCGTTGGACGCAGCGCTACGTTCACAGCGATTGAGGGTGAAGCATTTCGTTGGACCGAAGCGTTAGGCATGGTAGGGTTGGGGGGGAATTGACTAGAGCCGATTTCAATACCTGTTGGTTGCATTTCGAGGGAATGAAATAATTGTCGCTATACGGTCCGCACACAATTGCGTAAAGCCCCGGTCAAGGATCTTGAAACCTTGTGTTGTGGAGGTTGAATCTCAGGAGTTGGGGCCAGTAGTCAAAAAGATGGGGGAAATTCTGACGCGTCAGACCATTTGGGGGAAGCATATTGTTACAATGCCACATGCCGAGCCTGGAGTGGTTTCAGGCACATCCATGTGTGAAATCCCGGATTTAAATCCAATATCTGCTGGCAATTTACTCCTCTTAAGGGAATTTAAAATGAAATATCTAGAATTCACCCACATCGCTTTCTGCTTTTCGCTAATAATCACCCACATGATAAACGGCGCCCACGCAACAGAACTAAATCCCACGCTCCGAGTCGCCACCGCCCAACTGCCCGTAACCAAAGATATCACCGCTAACGCCGCCGCCATCCATCGCGCACTTGATGTCGCCATCAAAGAAAATGCTGACATCCTACTCACCCCTGAAGGTTCCTTGAGTGGCTATACCCCCGAATTTGATCAGTCCGAGGTCGACAAACAACTCGCTAAGATACTCGATCGCTCTCGTACCGCAGGAATCGCCCTTGCTTTGGGCACCTGTTTCGTCGAACCCGACGACAATCAAGTCTACAACGAAATTCGCTTTTACGATGCCCAAGGAACTCTGCAAGGTTTTCACACGAAAACCTTGCTTTGCGGTTCGTTAACCGATCCACCCACCGGCGAAATTGAAGACTACGGCATCCGACCGTTACGTACGTTTGAAATCAACGGTATCCGAGTGGGCGGTTTAATCTGCAACGACATGTGGGGCAATCCCCAGTGCACCTCGATGCCCGACCCACATCTGAGCCAACGCCTCTCCGAGGCTGGGGCACAAATACTTTTTGTCTCAATCAACGGTGGACGTGACGGGGGTGATTGGTCAAGAGAGGTCTACTGGCACTATCACGAGACCAATATGCGGATGCGAGCAAGCGCTGGTAAACTCTGGGTCGTTAGTGCCGACAACTGCCATCCTGCAGACATTCCCTGCTCTGCTCCCTCAGGCGTCCTCGCTCCCAACGGCAACTGGGTCGCCAAAGCCAACGACCAAGGCGAACAAATCGTCGTCCATACTATCGTTCTCGAGTAGACTGGATGTCCAGTGAGAAGTGTCGTGAATGCCGAGTTTTCATCAAGGAGTATGCCATGATTCTCAGGACGTACCCCGATTTAAGCGTTTTGGGGTTAGGCTGCTTCGTGTCGTTGTTGATCTTGAACGACAGGCAAGGCTATGCGACCACGTCGTCGGTAGAATTAGATGATTATTGCGACGCTTAAGATACCGCAAGTGCGCATTCCCAGCGGAGAATTGCAGCGATTACAAATGGACTCCATATTCAAAGCGTGGTTCCAATCGGAGCAAGATAGCTCGAACAGTGACTCCGGTAAAGCCGACGAGCGCCGCGGTTGTTGAAAATTAATGACGATGCGGAGACGATTTCTTCGGTTGCTCGGCAGGAGAATGACGCGGTGCCGCAGGATACTTATCGGCATATTTTGTGGAGCTTTATGTTAACGCAAGAATACGGAGCAAAGCTGGCTGAGCAAGTGGGTGATGCACATGAAATGGGCGATACAGGAAACACCGATGCATAGCGTGAAATGGATTTGCATAACAATGCTATTGGAAGAAAATATGCTCGCGAGAGCATTTCCGCCCCAGAAATTCTGAAGAGATTGATGGCAGATCCTGAGGTGAAAACGAAGCCTTAGTTGTGATATTCATCTTTCAACCTCCAGTGCCATATGAGAATTGTTGGTCCAATAGTGGGCTCCTAACTTATCTACGCGGAATCAAATTGAATAATCCGCCATCTTTTTTCCAATAATATTTTGATGGCACGACAACTATTACACGGTTGCCCCCGTCGAATGACACGGGGAAACATTGCGGTGCGTTAATTAAATGCTTATGCGGTCTGGTCGATAATGAGCGTATCGACAAAAGAAATGGTGTTAACCTTGTTTGTGTACTACAATAGGCAACAATTCGAACCTGGATCGGTTTCAAGATTTACAAATGGAAAATTTCGGTTGAAAAGGAAAACGATGATGCTGCATCGATTCACAGCCCTTCTGATCGCCATCTCCTGCTTGGTGCTGACCGATCAGTCGAAAATAGCTAGCGCTAAGAAGACAAAGTTGAACGTGTTGTTTATTCTTGCCGACGATCTTGGCTGGCGCGATCTCAGTGTCGAAGGCAGTACGTTTTATGAAAGCCCGAATATCGACCGCATCGCTAATTTAGGAATGCGGTTTACGCAGGGGTACGCGGCCTGTCAGGTATGCAGCCCCTCGCGCGCAAGTATTATGACAGGGAAGTATCCGGCGCGACATGGTATCACAGAATATATCGGAGCTCCCGAAGGCATCGCCTGGAAGCGAAACACACGAATGCTGCCGCCGCATTACGAACACCAACTTCCTGGCGAGGACACCACACTAGCCGAAGCATTTCGTGAGGCCGGTTATCGCACGTTCTTTGCCGGAAAGTGGCATCTGGGCAGCAAGGGTTCGATGCCCGAAGATCATGGGTTCGAAATCAACCTCGGTGGTAATCGTCGCGGCTCACCAGCCGGAGGATTTTTCTCGCCCTACAAAAATCCGAAACTGCCAGATGGTCCGGCAGGAGAGTCGTTACCGTTGCGATTAGGGCGCGAGGCCGCGAAGTTCATTGACAATCGCGCGGATGAGCCGTTCCTGGCATATCTGTCGTTTTATTCGGTTCACGCCCCCATTCAGTCCACCAAAACACAGTGGGAAAAATATCGCTCTAAGGCGGCGAAACTGCCGGTGCCCAAGAATCGTTTCCTCATCGATCGCACCAGTCCTGTGCGACAGGTACAAGATCACCCGGTCTATGCAGGCATGATCGAAGCGATGGATGATGCGGTTGGGCTTGTCTTGACAGCGTTAGAGCGTAACGACCTGATGGATCACACCATTATCGTCTTTACCTCAGACAACGGCGGTGTTTCTGCTGGCGATGGCAAGGCGACGTCGAACCTTCCCTTACGCGGCGGCAAAGGGCGTCAGTGGGAAGGCGGCATCCGCGAACCGTACCATATCGTCTGGCCCGGCGTTGTGAAGCCTGGTTCGACCTGCGACGTCCCCGTGATCGGCACCGACTTTTACCCAACGCTTCTGGAAATGACGGGTATGGCCACGCGCCCCAAGCAATACGTCGACGGCGTGAGTCTCGTTCCCCTGCTACGAGGCAAGACCATTGCCGAGAGACCGCTTTACTGGCATTACCCACATTACGGAAACCAGGGGGGCGAACCGAGCGCGATTATTCGCGACGGAGATTGGAAGCTGATACATTATTACGAAGATGGCAGGGACGAACTCTATGACCTGTCGCAGGACGAGGGTGAACAGCGGGACCTGGCGTCGTCTAATTCAAAACGTACGAAAACCATGCGTGACCGACTCTTTGAGTGGCTCAAGCAAACCGGTGCTCGCATGCCGACGGTGAATCCGAACTTCAACGAGCAAGAGTATCGGCAGCAGGAATTTCACACGCGAGAGAGAACCTTGCCTGATCTCGAAGCACAGGCCGCGGCTTTTCTCAGACTAAACTACTCTCCGAAAGGCTGGTGGGGGTCGGAGGATTAATCAGGTAGCGGAGGGCTTCACTGGGGTCAGACTCAGGATTCGGGATTGCATTGAAGTGATTAGAGGGAGTTCGTTTTCATTCATACCGTTACCTGGTTCCGTTTCCGATAGATGCCCCAGTTCACTTGAGCAGTTGATCGGTCAGGAATTCCGACGCTTTGGAACGCACGAATTGCAACTCCCGGGCTGCGTCTTCGAGTGGAGCTTTTACAGGCGGCTCGATTTTTTCTTCGACTCCATTTTTAACGTAGCGGTAGTTGATGGCAACGACCGAGATGCCCTTCTTGAGATAGGCGTTCGGGTTGGTTTTTTTGTCGCCGTTCTGCCAACCACCCCCGTGAATGCAAAACACAACGGGGCTCGGATGGTCTAATTTTGCCTGGTAGAAGTCGAGGACTTGTCTTGGATGACTGCCGTAAGCCACGTCCTTGAGTCGCAACGGTTCGACTAATCCTTCATGTGCTGCGTTAACCGACCCCAGTACTTCCGACATGCAAACCAATGCAATGGCATGTTTGCGGCTCTCACTCAGCCACGTGAGCGGACCCAATGTAGCGGGCCTGTTCATTGCTTCCTGGCCAACCGCCATTGAATGGCCTGTCATTACTTTGGCCGCCTATCAACACCACCTTCATCATAACGTTTTTCCAGTGGACCATCCCGCAATGCGTGTAGGTTATAGTCTTGGACAATAGAGATTGAGTTTGCACCACGATCACCTTCTGGAAATACGTCCATCACGTAGAGGCTGCCTGCGTGGCATGATTGATGCGCATCACCTACTAAGTGAGCTATCCATGTCATCGCAATGGCCCGATCATTTGTCTTCTGACTGTGATCACTCATCACCCGTCGACATAATTCAAATGCTTGAGCTATGTGCAATTTGTATGTGTCTAGCCCGCATATTTCATCAGCCGCCGAGCGTTAGCTCCCGGTTACTTCTGATTCGCATTATTACTTGATAAACCGGACGCTAACGCGTGGCGGCTGATAAGACACACTGTTTTCCAAGATCACATTGCAATTCGCTATGATGAAAGGACTTACAACGAATACTGGGCGATCCATGAAATATGCGGGCTAGATCGGCCTATGACGGATTCTGTACCCTATAGAGGATATCCGGAAATTCAATCTCAAGTACCTTTACCAAAATTTATCATGAATTTGCTATTTTACCCATGTTCGATGTCGGTTTGTCTGAACGACGCCCTCGGGAAGGATCCACAGGATTTCTCAGGGTGCTGAGAGGCTGAAAAGTAGGTCAACCAAATCACAGGTTATATTAGATAAAAATCGTCTCGTACCATTGAGAGGTTTCAGATATCAATGATTCCCGCCCCTGCAGAAGCGTTGATTTCAATCCTTTGTGGATTGATCGCTGCTGTGTAACTCATTATCACAATAGTTCTCCGCATTTGGTTGTTCTTTTACAAAGAAGTGATGACTGAACCTCAAAAGCGACTATGGAAAGTAAGTGGCATGTTTACACTTGTTTTCGGTTTCATGGTGTTGTTTTTTCTAGCTGTCTATTTGTGACGTCGGTAGTCCATGCCGAGCAGGACTCTGGCTGGTGGCGGCCCAAGCCCACTCACGGAGTCGATACCATGAAACGAACTCTTTCTTTTATCTCCATCATTTCCACCCTCCTGATTTGCGTCGTGGCAACGACCCGAGTCGATGATCCGCCTCGACGTCAGAATGTTTGAGCTACGCAAGCTCGTCCGAGAAGCCCGAACTGCCTTACGTAGAGCGGACCTGGATCAACGGACCTTCCTGGATCGAGCGACGGCTCTTGGCTATTCGCTGAGCGGTGGACGTGAGTGTCCCGGAATGACGCAATCGCCTCATGAAAGGGAAGAGTCCTTAACAGCTGGAACCTTGTACTAAAACACTTATTAGGAGCGACAAAATGAAGATTGTCCTATTGAAAGCACTAAGCTGTGCTGACGGAAATGGCTTCCCCGGCACGATCCTAGACTTGCCTGAGATCACTGCCAAAAAATACCTGAACCCAGTCGAGCCGGATCCTGACAACCCCGGCCAGACCCGGTCTCGAGATCCGATCGCGAGGAAGTTCGTGAAAGCCGATCTGGCGGCCAAACCCGGCCGCATTCCGCCGCACCACGGTCTGCAGAAGGCTGAGCGGGATAATTAACATATCGTGGTTCCGTCGGCTGTCTCTTCTCTGCCGGGACAGTCGGCTGTCCGCTTTCACCGTTGATGGGTGCCTTGTTCCTCGATGTGCTCGACAAGCGAATGGAATCGACGGGTCTGTTCTACGCTAGTTTCATGGACGACGGGGTCGTACTTGCTCCGTCGCGTTGGAAACTGCGTAGGGCAATCGCGGTCGTGAATGAGACGTTGGCAGAGCTACAGGTCGAGCAGCACCCGGACAAGACCTTCATTGGTCCAACCGCACGCGGTTTTGAGTTTCTCGGTTACCGAATG
>JBDOMT010000236.1:8009-9241 GCA_039831705.1 Pirellulales bacterium
CGTTGCTCTCAGACACTAAGTAAATGGCCACTTTGAATGCGGCGGGGCTGACTGGCGTTGCCAACTCGACTTGGGAGCGGTTTGTCGAACGTGTCCACCGGCTTTATGAGCGACAGGCATTGACATGCCTGGGTGAATACGTGCGGCGGTGGTTGGTTTGGGTTAGAAGTGGCCTAGAACGCAAATCGATGGAATGGATCGTTGTGGCGGTGCAAACCTGCTGTCGTGACCTCCCATCACTACGGCTTTCGCCTACGGCGACGCGTGACCCAAACACCAGCGGTGGCAAGGCCGGCCCACACCAGTAGACTCGTCGGCTCGGGGATCGGGTTGGCGGGGGGGGCGGTCAGAGGCTCGGACAACGCATATAATTGAAAGTTGACCAATTTATTCATACCGGTGAAGTAACTCAGCCATTGGGTGGGAGGGTAACCAGATAAGCCGAGCGTTGAAAACGCCGTAACAGAGCCGAGTGGAGCACCGGCTGCACCACGCCCTACCTCATCAGTGCCGGTCCAAATTCCAACGGCACTCACGTTCGCATCTAACTGATCCGTGTCAATTTCGTGCAATAAGGCTCCTTCCCACATGTCGGCGTATCCCGTGGCAATCTGAGTAGTTCCATCCAGCAGATAAACAGGTGCACTCACCACGGCGTTGTCACGTGCATCCACTGATGCAGTAGAACCGATGGCAAACCAATCAATACCCCAGTCCTTCGTAATCGCACCCGATAGTCCAGCCTGATCGTTAACGAAGTCGTTGTAGTCATCAATATTGCTTGAAGTAGCGTCGCGCTGCCCGGATGTCACGAATGCTAAATGATAATTGTCGCCGGGGGACAGTCCGGCTGGCACGACAATCGATGCGCAGGCGGCGGCCGGTACCAGAAAGAGCGCGAGGATAGTCAGGGCTCTGGTGCGGTAACTCGTATTCGACATGAACCTTCTCCCCTGCGCTGTAACACTGTTGTGACAACAAATAATCACTGAACCGACATTTTCCCATTTGGAATTGCCTGAAACCACTCCAGGCTCGGAATGTTGCCTATTGTAACAGGATGCGCCCCCCCCCGTGTGTAGCGCATCAGAATTTTTTCCATTTTTTTTACTACCGGTCCCAATTCCTGGGCTCCCACCACCCTAACACAAGATTTTCAAGCTTTTTGGCTGGGTTGCATGCCTGTTGTGCGCAGACCTTTCCTCTTGCAGCCACTTTTTTGGCCTCCTTCG
>JBDOMT010000309.1:0-9208 GCA_039831705.1 Pirellulales bacterium
CATCGTTGCGCTCCATGCTAGATTGGCAGGTTAGTCACTGCCAATACTGCCTGCGCAAATCTTGTGCCAAAGCTGGTCGATTTCCCTGGGTTTTTCAAGAGACTTGTGTATAAACAACAGACCTATATCGTACCCTCCAATTTGCCAGCATGAATAAGTGCAAAAGTCGAACTTAACCCATGGTCTGGATCACCAGCACTAAGATGGGGGCTGCAGCGATCAGAATGCCAAAGCCCACCAGACCACGTGGGGGCGCGACTTGGCGGACTCGGTAGAGTATGGGTAATAAGCCAATCAGCAGCATGCCCACCACTGCGCCGGCAAACAACAATAGCCCACCGAGCAGAATCATCAGGCTCGCTTGAGGCTGAAATGCGGCGTAGGTATGGGCTGCCACGGCTCCAAGATCGCACAGGAGCACCGTGGTCAACGACACGGTCCATGCCACGGTGAGTGTTTCAGCTCCTTTCGTTTCAATCGACTCTGACTGTTTCGCTCGAATCGTGGGCCGTTTATTATGCTTCCTTTTTTTACCACTCATAATTCCTCAATTTCTACTGCAATCGACTACTATTTTGGTCAAACCGAACTTTTCGGGCAACGATCGCAGCATTCTCAATAGAAACTTGTTTGCCTGCCTGGGAATCGTAAGCTATCTTTCAGTAGTTTGACGTACTTCCCCCTTTTCGCGACCCTACCTCTTCATCGTCTGATCGATCCCATTCCCCCCCTGTCTGGCGGTCTGCCCTTGCCCTGTCCAATTTCCCTAAGTCTTCCGGATTACCCCCGGATTACCGGCTGGACTGTGGGTGGAGAACGCATAGCAGAATGTTTGGCTCGATGACGCACTCATAGCATCTTATCAATTCCGTTCGCCGCGTCAGCGCGATTGTTCATTTGGAAAGACTACCAATGTCTGGCACTGCAACCATTCAAGCCGATGACCAGCTCGAAGCAGATAATTTACCTGACTTGGATGTGGTTGAAAATGACCCTCCCGAGCAAACAAGCGGCCCTCCTTTGGTGCCCGTGGAAGCATTACGTGACGAGTACACGCAACTAGAAGCGTGGGTGCACCAGTCCTTTTCTGCGTTGGAGCGACTTCATTCGGAATTGGATGAATGGCAACGAGAGCTGACCGAGCAACAGACTGATTTAGATAGTAATCTAGCCAATGAGCTCGGTTCCAGTGAGCAGTTGGAGCAGGAGCGAGACCTGGCTCTTCAAGAAGCTTGCCAACTTGAAACAACGTTGGAGCAGAGCCAGGCTTCCTTAGCCGCCCTGGAAAGCAATCAGAACAGTTCTAATGAACAGCAGCAACAACTATCCCAACAATATGAGCAGGCCTGCCAAGAACTGTCTCAAGTTCTTAAGGAAGTTCAACAATTGGAAGAAGAAAATTCAGCGCAAGCCCAGGAGCTCGAAGAGTTAGAACGGGCCACAACGACTGCTCAGGCGGAGCTGAATGCAATCCGAAAACATTCAGAGCAACTTTCACAATCCTTGAAATCTGAACAACTCAGGAGCGCAGAACAGCAGGAGCACTGGTCCAGTGAGTTGAAAGAAATGCGTCTATTGCTGGGACGACAGTGTGACATGTTGGCCCGTGGATCAGAAGAGACATCTACGCAAGCTTCAGTGGAAGCTAAAATTGAACCCGTTCCTGAGCAAAATGTAGAACCGCCCGTGAGAGAGGCGGAGAAAAACATTTCCTCCGAAAATTCTTTGACTCCTAAAGACAAACGAATAGACGAAATACGGCGACGTGCGAAAAGTCGACGGGCCTCAAAACGGCGCAATCGAAAATAGCACGTAGCCAATGCCAGGACTTTCCGGTGTTGTAATCTGTCACCTTTTATCCGTCGAGTGCTATGCCCGATTTGAATTGCCTACAACTCATTCAAAAACATTGCAAAGACAGACCCTCGGTCAAAAATGAAGTTACTGCGCCTGCGACACGCCCATCGCGTCTCCTGGATGCACCAGTTGACCCTGTTCTGGATCTACTGGAACAACTGGACGACGTTATTTTTGAGGCAATTCGCGGCTGCACGTACTCTCTGGCTAAAGCTGAATCGATGTGGCCTAAGACAATTTCCCGATTAGGTTGGGAAGCAGTGGAAGAGACACGCGAGCAGTATTTGCGATATGCGTTGGATGTCGTCCGTTACAATGATCACTCCAACCCTGTCAGCCGAGGCTTTCAATCTCCGGAGCAATCCCGTGTGGCCTTAGAGATTATTGGCTTGTTGATGTATGTGGAATAAAGGGGTCGGGACTCTTTTGTGCGAAGCACCCAAAGGGCCGTTCCGGCAAAAGAGTCCCGACCCCTTTATTCCCCCACCACCATCGACTCATAGAACTGCCGGAACAAATATTGGCTGTCGTGTGGGCCCGCAGAAGCTTCTGGGTGGTACTGCACACTGAATGCGGACAGTTCACGGTGTCGTAATCCTTCAATCGTCTGGTCGTTCAAATTACGATGAGTCACTTCTAAAGTGTCAGGTAAATGTTCTTCCTGGACAGAAAAACCATGGTTTTGTGAGGTGATTTCAACCGCCTGATTGTCCAGATTCTGAACCGGCTGGTTAGCCCCCCGATGACCAAATTTCATTTTGAATGTTTGGGCCCCACATGCCAGTGCCATTAGCTGATGCCCCAGGCAGATACCAAAAATGGGCTGCTTGCCCAGGAGCCCTCGGATCGATTGGATAGCGTATCCCAACGGCTCCGGATCCCCCGGACCATTGGAAAGGAAAACGCCATCTGGCTTCTGAGCAAGGACTTCCTCAGCGGTGACATTGCCCGGCAAAATCGTCACCTGACAGCCCATATCGACCAGATGCCTAGGAATATTCCACTTCATGCCAAAATCTAGCGCCACCACATGAGGTGAGTGTAGTTTCCTCTCTTGCAATTCCGCTTTCCGCTTTCCGTTTTCCGCACTTAGATACGCCCACTCGCTTAGCGGTTCTTGCCAATGGCAAGGCAATTTCGGCATAACTTCTTGGACCAGGTCACGTCCCACCAATCCGGGACTTGCCTTAGCTTTAGCCACCAAGCTTTCGTCATTGAGGTCAAGAGTGGAAAGTACGCCGCGCAGGGCTCCTCGCGTGCGGATACGTTTAACCAATGCACGAGTATCGATCGACTCGATAGCAACCACTCCCCACTCCTCTAAATATTCGCCCAAGGTGCTGGATGACCTAAAATTGCTGGCCACACGACTATATTCACGGACCACGAATCCAGACAGGTGGGGGTGATCACTTTCCAGATCGCTCTGATTGACTCCATAGTTACCAATTTGTGGGTAGGTCATGGTAACAATCTGCCCACGGTAGCTGGGATCGGTGAGAATTTCCTGATAGCCCGTCATGGAAGTGTTAAAGCAAACTTCGCCATCGACTTCACCCGCCGCGCCAATCGAAATGCCTGTATAGATTGTGCCATCTTCCAGTGCTAATTTTGCCGGTTGTGCCATTTACTCGGTCTCAATGGGCCAGATTGTGTTACCACACAGGAAATTAATCGTTAAGCCAACACGGCTGTTCCGACGATAGGTGGGGATAGGCTGTGGGTCTCCGGTTTTTCCGGCGCAACTGGCGACGGGAATACCGGTCAGCCTAAAACGTGAGGGTTCTTGCTCTTGTTGAGCAAGGACCCTTTTTTTGTGGTCGCCCACAAGTATAGACAGCAGAGCGGTAAATCTGTAGGGGCCTGTCGTGTTGCGAGCCAAATCTGGGTAAAGTAATGGCTTGTGACTCCACGAACCCTTCTGGCCCAACGTGCGACTTTCTCGTCATTCCACCACTTTTTAATCAAATTCCCCGAACCGCGTCACCATGCACAAATTTTTTCCTTGGGACGATTTCCTCAAGTACCGTATCACGGCAGACAATCCGGGCCATTGTACTTCGGCTGAAGTGGTAAGCCAGTTGGCCCAGTTGTGCTCTGTACGTCCCGAAGGAATGGTGCTGGAAGAACTGGGTCGTTCAGTCGAAGGGCGACCTATTTCCATGATCACGATCGGTCAAGGACCCCGCACCGTATTGATGTGGTCGCAAATGCATGGCGACGAATCGACGCATACCCATGTCTTGCTCGATTTGTTGAGCCTTTTACAAAAGTCTCCCGAACACCCTTACTCACGGGCTATTTTGGCCGGATGCACCTTGCGAATGATTCCACTGTTGAATCCGGATGGGGCACAAAAACAGTCGCGTCATAACGCTCAGGATATCGACATCAATCGTGATGCACGACAGTTGCAAACCCCAGAAGGGCGTATCCTGCAAGCGGTAGTTCAACGGATTCAACCCGAATTCGCCTTCAATCTGCATAACCAAAATGAGAGGACCACCGTGGGGCCCGAGCACCATCGGGCTACCGTCTCACTATTGGTGCCCGCGGTCGATTCGATAAATACCGAAACAGAAAACATGAGGCGGGCCAAAAAAATGGCCAGCTCTTTTTGTCGAGCCATTGCCACTCACTGCCAAGGGATGATTTCTCGATATGACGCAGATTTCATGCCACGCAGTTTCGGCGAAGCGATCCAGGCCAATGGTGCTGCGACCTTATTGATTGAAGCAGGAGGCTGGCCAGAAGGAGAAGTGATTAGTCTCGAGCAACTACACTTTGTCGGCATGGTATCAGTGTTGGAGGCGATCGCAACTGATAAATTGGTCCACGCCGATTCGGCCGAATACGACCAACTACCCCGCTCCAATGAACATCGGCGGTTCGATTTACTGATTCAAGGGGCCACTCTCGACAATGGTCTGGGTCACAAACCATTCATAGCAGATGTGGGGATCAACCATGATCGGACAGACTCACACCGGGCGCAGATCGCCGATTTGGGCGATCTGCAGATAACAACCGGTAATTGGGTAATATCAGGAGAGGGACTGCTTTGCCAACCAGGTCAGGCGCGAATCGATCCATTGATGAATCCACTGCAACTCCCTTCCAGCACGCAGTGCATCCAGTCATTCGCTCAAGGAGTGACTTCATTGGTGGGAGTCGTCGACCTGACCGATGTGGCACAGGTCGATCGTCTGGTCGAATTGGAAACCGAGTTGGGGCTACCGATCAATCTAGGATTTGTCGGAGCGTGCAATCAGCACAAAGGTGGGGACGAGACGATGGTCCGTGAGCACCTACTGCGAGCGATCGCCAAGGGATTGCTGGGGGTACTCTCCGAACCTTTGCGGGCCGATGTACGCCGCTATGCCCAATGGTTTCAAGTGCCTCTGATAAGCGAAATCTATAAGGTAGGGAAGGAGAAACTACCAACAGCGATATTACCCGGTCGCGGAGTGATCCAGCGCGGTGCGGAGGCCAATCTTTTGTTGTTAGATCCTGCCGGTGACTTGCGACTAGCGATCGTGGGCGGTAAAGTTGTTTTCGACCAGGGTGAACTGACTGGCCATCATGCAGGTTGTCTGCTACGACGTAATGAGTGACTGCGTCGAATCCCCTCCTTTCCCACAGCCACATAGCCCATGCTTAATAAAATATGGTTCTGGTTGCTGCTGGTCGGAATCTTGTATGGGTTCGGTAAGTCGGCGATGCTAAGTTTGCAAGGTGATCCCAAAATCACTTCCGCGCAGCTCTCCACAACTGCACCGCTCTCCACAACTGCACCGCTCTCCACAACTGCACCGGCGTCGGAGTCCGTGCAACCACTTGCCGAATCGCCTCCTGCATCATCGGCTGTCGATACCGCTCCCGATTTATTGCCTGCAAACAGTCCGTTTCGAGCTGCGGGCAAGGCGATGACCGACGCGGCATTGGACGCGGCCACATTGTCGGTCGAACTCTGCATAGGGTTGATTGGAGTGATGGCACTGTGGCTTGGAATGCTCAACATTGCCCGTGAGGCAGGGTTGGTCGACGCGTTGGCGCATCTATTGCGGCCATTAATGCGATGGTTGTTTCCCGAGGTGCCAGACGGGCATCCGGCCCAGGGAGCCATGCTAATGAACATCGCGGCGAACATGCTCGGTTTGGACAATGCGGCCACACCGTTTGGGCTCAAGGCAATGCGCGAACTACAGACACTCAATCCCACCAAAGACACCGCGACCAACGCGATGGCCACATTCCTGGCTATCAACACCAGCAATGTAACGCTGGTGCCCATATCGATCATTGGCCTGCGGGTTGCGGCTGATAGTACCAATGCGGCCGAACCGCTGGCTGGCATGTTGATCACCACCTCGATCACCACCGTGGTGGCGATTGTCGCGGTGCGCACTTTGTCAAAGCGGCCGCGCTACGCCATGCCCGATGCCGTCGCAGATAGCGTTGCCGACTCCTTACCCGACCAAAAGCCTCAAACCGACCAGTAAATTACTGTGGAATCGTTTCGACTCATCATGGACACCTTCAGCCAGTGGACGATCCCGCTGGTCATTTTGGTGATTATACTATGGGCAGCCGCCAAGCGTGTGCCAATGTACGAATCGTTTGTTACCGGCGCCAAAGAAGGCTTCGACGTCGCCATTATGATCATTCCTTACCTGGTGGCGATTCTGTTTGTGATCAAGGTGTTTACTGCCAGCGGACTATTCGACGACATGAAGCTCGCAGGTGTCTGGATGCTGACACAGGCCGGCCTGGAACAATATGCCGAAACCTTGGACCTGATGCCGCTGGCTTTAACTCGCCCATTGAGTGGAGGCGGTGCCCGTGGAATCCTGGCGGAACTATTCGACACCCATGGCCCCGACAGTTTTCTGGGTAAAACGGGTTCTTTGCTGATGGGCAGTACCGAAACCACCTTTTATGTGTTGTCGGTCTACTTTGGCGCGGTACAAATTAAAAAAGTTCGCCATACCCTGTCCGCTTGTCTAATCGCAGATATTTCGGGAATTATTGCGGCGATCGTGTTAGGGTATTTTCTATTTGGCGGTTAATGAAATGCAACCTGTCTTTCCTCCAGCTCTGAATCCGGGTGATACGATTGGTGTGGCTGCGCCGTCGGGAGTGGTCAAACGAAGGCGGGTCGAAAGGGCAATCAGCCGACTGCAACAGGCCGGATTTCAGGTCAAGACTTATGGCGATCTCTATCGATCTCGTGGCTATCTGGCAGGGGATGACCAGACTCGCGCCAGTGAATTGATGTCTGCATTCACCGATCCTGAGGTTCGTGCGGTCTTTCCTGCTCGCGGTGGCTATGGCATCGCACGTCTGCTGCACCGGCTCGACTACGATCAAATTCGCCGGCAACCAAAAATCGTCACCGGGTTCAGTGACATCACGGCGCTCCACCTGGCCTTGCAACGCCATTGCAACCTAGTCACCTTTCATAGCCCCAACCTCATGGACGGCCTGGGGGCGGTGAACGGTTTGGGGACGCTGGCTGAGCGATCGTACTGGCGCGCCTTACGTGCGGATGATTATCAGGCAACTTCAGAGCAGAACGATCAGCCAGGAAAATCGTTGGGGCATACAGGCTATGCGTTGTTGGAATCGGATTCCCCAGGAACGCTGGAAATGGGAGTGCTGGAAACAGTACAGCCCGGCCAAGCAGAAGGCCGCATCGTGGGAGGAAATCTGGCATTGATTGCTTCCACTTTGGGGACACCCTACGAAATCGACACCACCGATCGTCTGTTGTTCCTGGAGGATATCGGAGAACCGCCTTACCGTATCGACCGGTATCTGGCACAATTGCAATTAGCAGGTAAATTAGATCCGTTGACAGGTGTCATACTCGGACATTTTACCAATTGTCAACCTGCAGAGAGAGAGAAAAGCCTGTCTCTAGACGAGGTGATGGCCGATTATCTGGCCCCCCTCAACATACCGGTAGTTCGTAATTTTCCCGCTGGCCACGAAATGCCCAATCTCACCCTGCCTCTGGGCGTATTAGCCCGACTCGATGCGGATAAGGGTAGTTTGGAATTACTGGAAAATCCAGTGACGCTGTAAGGATATGTGTTCGATGATGGTAAAGCCAAATGCCGTCGCTCCGCGACTCAGTTTTTTGGGACAGTCCCTTGGGTTGAAACCCAAGGCTATCGAATACTGTCGCTCCGCGACTTGGTATTGACTTGACATTTTTTAACTGCGGAGCAGTGACATGTGATAGCCTGGGGAATTCAGTCGTAAACCGTTTTGAGTCGCGGAACGACGGCATGTGGGACTCATCCTATATATATTTTTTACTGCACGAGTAATACGCCCCAAAATATGAAAAAAACTTTGACTGAATGGCTACGAGAGGTGCAACATGTCGTACTCGATATGGATGGCACTATTTATCTGGACGGAGTCCTCTTCAATTCCACGAAACCCTTCCTGAAAACTCTCACTGAGTTGAGTATTGGCCACACCTTCCTAACCAACAACAATTCCCGTAGTCGCGCGGATTACACCAGACATTTGGAAAGTTTGGGCCTGGAAGTCAAACCGACATCGATTTTTACTTCCGCACATGGCACCTTGGAATATATGGCGACCTATTTTCCTGAAATTCAGCGTGTCTCCGTTTTGGGGATGTCGGGCCTGGTTGAAGATTTCGAGCTAGGTGGTTTGATCGTCACGAAAGAACAACCGGAAGCGGTCATTGTCGGATTCGATCGACATTTAACTTACGATAGTTTGTCTCGAACCGCCTATTGGATCGAGCAGGGATTACCCTACCTGGCAACGCACCCCGACGCGGTGTGTCCTACTCGGCAACCGACAGTGCTGCCCGACTGTGGTGCCATATGCGCGTTGCTTGAAGTGGCCACGGGTCGCCGGCCCGATGCGGTACCGGGCAAACCGAGCCGCGAGATGCTGGCGGGTGTGATGCAACAGCATCAATTAAAGGCTGAACAACTCGCCATGGTGGGCGACCGCATCTATACCGACATTAAAATGGCCCTGATGGCCGGTTCGTTAAGCGTTTTGACACTCACCGGAGAAGCCACCGCGGACGATGCGGCCCAATCGATGATCCACCCCGACCTGGTGGTCGAGGACTTGGAGGAATTGGCCCATCTGTTGGTGACTGCGAAGGCGCTCTAACCCGACAACACTAAGAGCCTGTCCCAATATCGCTTGAGCCAATTGTCGAACTTTGAAACTGAAGACCACCGCCTGAAGGCGGAGGGTTCGCCGACAGTCGGCTAAAGCCCGACTTTCTGGTTGTGGCTTACTTACCGCAATCGCCACGAAGTGGCGAAAGCATCTAGCCGTGGGGCGTGAG
>JBDOMT010000314.1:0-9090 GCA_039831705.1 Pirellulales bacterium
GAGATTCGCACCTGCATTTCCTCTGCCAACCATGGGGCTTCGCTTTTCTTGGACGCAGCTGAACTCTGTGCGACTAATTCTACCTTAGACACGGGGGGGTAGAGCGCATTCTGTTACAATTGGCGACATTCGATCCTGAAGTGGTTGCAGGTAAATTCAATTGGGAAATCCCGGTTGAAGGCTGCTGCCATGACGCGAAAGAATTATAATTCAATAGCCAACCGAGATATCCTGCCATGACAAAAAATAGGAACAAGTGTCGAATTGCTTTTTTTCTTGTCTTTCTGATGATCACGTTAAACATTTCAGCGGTGTTGGCACAAACAGTTGACTTGGAACTTCGTCGTCACGCATATTATCGTGGCGAATCGATTTTGTTAATGCTTGCTACCTCGGCAGAAATCAAAGACGCGCAGGTTGATATCTATCTGGGTGAAACCAAAGTCATTAGCTTGTTTCTACGATCTACAAAACAGGTAATCGAAGTGCCAATCGCTAATGTTCGCACGGGCGATTGCTTGTTAAAAGCGGTTGTGCACGCTGGAACTGGCGAGATTATCGGTAAGAGTCGAGTTGCCATTGCGAGCAGGCCGTCGCCGCACCAAATAGACGTTTGGCTTTGGGGTGGTGGTGAGGGTGGCTACTACTTCGATCATGGTTTCACCATCCCGCCATCCAAGTAGCGTTCTTCAATACGGAACTGGTCGATCACCTCTGGCTTGATAATCTCAATCGCGAGGGTGTCGAACTCACAGAACGGGAGTTGGGTTTTAAACGCGACGATCTTGGCGACACGAAATAGGTTGCTCCGGGAGTTCTTGCAGATAGCGATCGGAAATATCGTTTCGAAAAATACGTCTACCAGCAAGGTAACGGCCTCTCCTATGCCAACCAAAAAACGGCCGAAGATCTCAAGCGTCACCGAAAAGATGTTCGCACAATGACCGACCCTTATCGGGTTGTTGCCTACCGCGATATGTTCCCCGGTCTCGATATCGTTAGCACTTGGACGTACACAAACAACGATCCCAAACTGATGCACTATATCGAGACGTTACGAGCAACAACTCGCAGTACCGGTCAACAGCCTATGCAGACGGTAACCTTGTTAAATTATCCGGGCGTCCTAGCACCTAAGCAGACTCCTAGCCCCGAAGGAACGGATCCTGCCCATGAAGGCTGGATGCTAATGGGACCAGATCGATGTAAAGAAGTTTCTTGGATTATTCTGTCGCGTGCTCCCAAGAATATCGGTTATTACTTCAGCAGTGCTTGCAATCCAGAAAATTACAGCCGCCCGGAGGATCAGTTTCGCGTGCCCCATGCTACTAGTCTAGCGATTAAAGACCTCTCCGATCGCGTCTATCAACCGTACGGGCCGATGATCACGCGGATTCGCTCAGCACCTCGTTCTATCGCAATGCTCTCGTCGCAAGTTTCACGGCTTTACAATCGGTCACCTCGTACGATCGGCTATCCCAATGAGCAGATCTATGGCTTTTACTCGGTGATGGCTCATCTTAATGCAGACATTCTGCTGGACGAGCAAGTCGAGGCGGGTGAGCTAGAAAACTATGACGTCCTGGTAATGCCCCGCTGTGAAGTGATCACTGAATCGATGCTCAAGCACATTCAGGCGTTTCAGCAACGTGGCGGGAAGGTTCTCTCCGATCAGCACTTGGGGCCAAAACTTTCTCATGTCATACAATTTGATTTTGATTTCAGCTATCGCCTAAAGGTCAACGCCGATGCCATTGAGAGTGGTGTGATGTACGCCGAGTGGGACGACCAACTCAACGCAGATACAGAAAAATTGACTGCGGCTCAAGGGATTACTGCGGAAGACGATCAAAAGATTATGGAATCCTACGTCCGGCAGTTACAAGAGAAACTTGCTGACCAGGTGGAGCCGGAAGTTGCAGTTGATACACCTACATCGCTTGTAAATGTCTTAGAGAAGAATGGCGTGAAATATCTGGTGCTGGTTAACGATAAGCGAACGTATGGAGATCGTGTCGGCAAGTACAAAGCAATCCTGGAAGACTCTGTCCCGCAAAAAGTGACTGTCACGGTGCGTGCTTGGGATGGCCCGTTGCACGCCTACAACATGCTGCAACGCCGGTTGCTACCAACAACATTGGACAAAGATGGTTTCAGCTTCCCCGTCGAATTAACTGAATTGGGCGGCACGATTGTCGCGCTCTATCCTGAGGAACTGGGCGAAATATCTGTTTCCGTGCCAGGTTCGATTAAGAGAGGCGAATCTGCCACGGTAGCAGTAACAATTTCAGATAAAAATGGTCGCCTACTCGACGGACTACAACCGTTGCGAGTTACCCTGACGGATACGACGGGGAAATCGTCCTCGTATTCTGGTTACTATTGCGCCGAAAATGGCAAGTTCGATTTGCCATTTCTACCGGCGACGAACGACGTCCCGGGCTCTTGGGAGATTAGCGTAGAAGAATTGACAGCGGGAATGAGTGCCGAGAAAACCTTTGAAGTACGTTAGCCCGAATATTTCATAAACATTCTGCTACGAGTCCGAATAGCACTGCGTCTGCTGCGTTAAACGATAATTTGGGTGTGCTCAAGTATAGACAATACGTTGTTCCGCACCCAAATCATCGTTTGCCTTGCAGACACAGCACTCTTCGGCCTCTCGCGACGAAGTTGATGAAATATCCAGGCTAGCCATCAAATTTCAGTGGTAGTATTGCTACTCGCTATCCAATCGTTCTGCTCGCGGGCTCTCTTTGCCGAATTGCGTAACCCAGAAAAAGGGGTTGCCTCTTTCGTCGACGCGTAGCTCCGTTGCCAGTCGGGCTTGGCTGAGCAAACGATCGGCAGCCCGTTTTAGATGGGTTTTGCCACGTGGCAAGGAAACTTGGATGTTTTCAGGAACAATTTGCCGTTGTGCCAGAATCCACCAATCCCATCGGTAGGGTAGGGTGAGGCGTGGCTGCAATGCTTCGAATGCTTCGGTTAATGAATAACCGTCGATTTCAATGGTCAGCCGCTTATACAGCTTGGGGTAAAGTTGGCGTGCTGGGACCGGAGACTTCCAGCCCACCGGCCAGGATTGACGGTTCGAACGGATGGGAGCCACTCGGAGCTGTAACGATTTGTACATTTTTTCAGGCGTCATTGCCAGCCCTTGCGTGCGTAATAGCAAGGCCAGGGCGGTGCCCATGGCCGTGTTCCGCAGCTCTAGGTTGGTGGGTCGGTTGCCTGCCAAGACTCTCTGGGCCAGAGTATCGATCACTAGAGGCGTCTGAAGTTGACGGGATACTTGCGTGAGGACTTCGGAAACAGATTGACTCCCAGTGGAGTGCGAGATGACTTGGCTTAAGTCGTTCAGAACAACTTGGAGTTGTGCAGTCGTTAGGTTGAATCGTCCGCGTTCGGCGCCAAAGTTTTCCAGGCCTTCTGTTTGCAACCGTTCAAGGTAGCTGCGTAAGGATTGCAGTTCACTGCGCTTGAACGCTGCTCCCGGCAGCAGCAGTTGCCCTCGTCGATCGAGAATTGCCAGTAGGCGATAGCGGGTACCGGTGGACGCTTGGCTGGCTGCCAGGTTGGGGGCATCGCCGGATCGAATGCCACGTATGCGAACGCGAGAGATATCGAGTTTGCCCAGCAATTGAGCCCACTGCTGAGGAGCTGTGGGGGAAAGTCCAGGTTCGGTCGCCACCTCAATTTCTATTCGATCGGCAGCCATCGACGCTGATGAAATGAACAGTTGGGCGATCGGAATGGCGAGTATCAGGAGGAGATGGATTGGTGGTTGAAGTGGTTTCACGTCTAGAGACCAGAGTTTGTGCAAGTTTGACGGTTGATAGGTGAATTATAGCATGTCAATGAGATGGATCCTGAACCGGTTGTCAGTGACAAGAGAATCGTGACAATAGGGAGGTACAAAATGCTGATATCAAGGCATTTAAAAAGCATACGTTATTGAACGCCCGACACCCGACACCCAACACAAGGAGTCCCTCCATGTCACGTCCCGTTACCCTCTGTACTGGCCAATGGGCTGATCTGCCGATGAACGATTTGGCTCGCATGGCGCGAGGATTTGGATTTGATGGGCTGGAATTGGCTTGTTGGGGTGACCACTTCGAAGTCGACAAAGCGATGGCCGACGATCGTTACGTGGTAACCAAACGTGAAGCACTTGAGCAGCATGACTTGCAATGTCTGGCAATCAGTGCTCACCTGGTGGGCCAGGCTGTTTGCGATCCGATTGACGCCCGTCATCAGGCCATTTTACCTGAGTATGTATGGGGGGACGGAGATCCCGAGGGAGTCAACCAGCGTGCGATCGAAGAAATGAAGAACACCGCCCGGGCAGCACAGAAGTTCGGAGTCGAGGTGGTCAATGGATTTACCGGTTCATCAATATGGCATCTGCTCTATTCATTCCCGCCAGTTCCCGAAAAGATGATTGAGGAGGGCTTTGCTCAATTCGCCGAACGCTGGAATCCTATCCTCGATGTATTTGGCGAGTGCGGAGTTCGTTTTGCATTGGAAGTTCATCCAACCGAAATCGCTTTCGATATACACACTACTCACAGAGCGCTGGAAGCGATTGGCCATCGTGAGGAATTCGGGTTCAATTTTGATCCCAGTCATTTGATTTGGCAGGGAGTCGATCCGGTAGAATTTATACGTGAATTCTCCGATCGTATTTACCACGTGCATATTAAGGATGCGATTGTCACTCTTGACGGACGCAGCGGCATTTTAGGCAGCCATTTGAATTTTGGTGATCCCAAACGTGGTTGGGATTTTCGTTCACCCGGCCGAGGGGGAGTGAATTTTGAAGAGATCATTCGGGCGCTCAATGTGGCAAATTATCAAGGGCCATTGAGTGTCGAGTGGGAAGATGCTGGCATGGAACGTGAGCATGGCGCCCGTGAAGCTTGCGAGTTCGTACGAAAAATTGACTTCGAGCCCAGCAATATCGCTTTTGATGCAGCCTTTTCTGATGACTAAGGTAGCCACGTAGCGGCGAAAGCATGTAGCCAGGGGATGCTATAATGGAGAGGCGTCTTCATGCCTTTCAAGTTGTGAGCCTTATGGCATGGTGTGCATTTTTCGCTTTCTCAATTCTCAAACGATCGTGCCAATGCGTTTAGTTCTATTGTGCATAATATTCTTGCTCCCCATCTGCCAGTCAGCCTGGGGACTGGGGCTGCCTGAAGATGCTCGGCTTTCGAACGATGAAGGAAGGACATCCGAATCAGTACAACAGCTGTTGCTGGTTTTGGACCGTCAATACGCAACTGCACTTCAGCAATTAGCCGGCCAGATCCAGAAAAACGATCCGACTGGAGCCCGCATGTTGGCTGCCTGGCTGCCTTCTCAGCCTGATTGTGGTGATCGGCTATTTGTAGCCAGCGATATTTACTCACCCCTCCTTAACCGTATGAAGGCAGCCAATATTTCGGGCGGGGACCAACCTTCGATTCTCTCGTCTTGGCAGAAGGACTGGCAGGCACTGCGTGAAAAAATGGCCCAACAGTATTACCTTTTGGCGATCGGGGCTTGCCAGCAGAATCAGGTGGGATTGGCTCTGCGGTTGGCCACTCGGGCGCTACGCGAAAATCCAGACCATCCAAAGGCACGCCGACTGCTCGGCTATCAGCGTGTGGGTGATTTGTGGGGGGGCGGTTATGCGGCGCGGATGTTTGCCAGTGCCCGTGTGTGGGATCCACAATATGGATGGGTACGGAGTAACACCATCGAGCGATGGAATGCGGGTCAGCGTCCTCGGGGTAGACAATGGATTTCAGTTGAGCAAGACCAGCGGCATCACCAGACGATCGAGGAAGGGTGGCATGTGCGTTCCGACCATTATGAAATTGTGACGAATCAAAGTCGTTCGGCTGCTGTGGATTTGGTAAAGAAAATGGAAACGGTCTATCAAATCTGGCAGCAATTGTTTGGTGAGTATTTTCTTTCGTCCCAGCAATTACTCCAACGTGCGACAGGTCAACTGGGCCCAGGATCTCAGCGCAAGCCCTTTCAAGTTCGTTACTATCGCTCGCGGCACGAATACAACGACCATTTACGCCATCTGCAGCCACGAATTGATAGGACGTTGGGGATTTATTTTGATTCGTTACGTCAGACACACTTTTTTTATGGGCCTGAACAAGATGCTGGCACTTTGACTCATGAAGCGATTCATCAATTATTTCAAGAGACTCGAGGGACTGCTCGCAAACGGACTACGAGCCAACTGGCGATTCAGGCCAATGCCTGGGTGATCGAGGGTGTAGCTTGCTATTTTGAATCCTTGCTAGGGCACCCATTGCTTGGGCCGCGAAACACGAAGCTTCCTAATATTGGGCAATCGAATTTAACGGATAGAAGTGATGGGCGATCCTTAACGGAGTTCTTTACCATTGGCACCCCAAACGCTGGTCGTTTGCCGGCGGCCCGCCATCGTCGGTTGGTTGATTCTTATTACCTGCCGCTAAGAGAATTTTCTGCTTTGAATGCCCGTGAATTACATCGACATGCTCAGATTGCCAGACTTTACAGTCAGGCTGCTGGAGTGACGACTTTCCTGATGTACTACCAGGGAGGTATTTACCGCCAGTCATTGGTCCAATATTTGCAGGCTGTTTACGCGGGGCGTGACAAACCCACCACCTTGGCCGAGACGACCGGTCGGCCCTTTGAGAAGCTTGATGAACAATACACAGAATTCTTGCAGCGCTTGCCGTAGGCGTCTTTGGTCGGTATGCTGGGGGTTCACACGAATCTTTTGTTAGTAGAGGAATCTCATGATATTGTCTTTGGCTCATATAACACCCCTGTTAGTCCCTTCGTATTGGGTAGTGTTTGCCGCAGGACTCGCCGTGGGTGTGCTCTTTGGTTATCGAGTAGGTATTAATCGACACATGGGGTTGGAAAAAGCAGAGTCCAACCCAAAGTGATAAGTACTAATCTGGTCAACCCAGAAAGATAAATTTAACCAAGTGCTAGTCAATACGAAGAACTACGGTGGCTGTAGCTCAGTTGGTTAGAGCGCCGGATTGTGATTCCGGAGGTCGGGGGTTCGACCCCCCTCAGCCACCCTTATGTCACTCGTCGCACCAGCGCCATTCGCTCACGGGTTCGTTGTACGAATCCGCTGTACGAACCAATGGCAGGTTGGAGCGGTCGGGTGTTTTTTTTGGCAACCTGTATGAACAGTGAACTGATTGATAGGCTCGTGTTGGAGTTGGACATCACTCGCGAGCAAGCAGAGGGAGGAGCTGGCTTGGTGCTTCAATGGGCACAGGCCAGACTGACGACCGACGAATTTCAGAGGGTGGCGGATTCGATTCCCGCAATCTCAGACGTGATCGGAAAATCACCTATGCAGGCGGCTCCTTCACCTCGAGGTTGGCTGTCCTGGTTCAAACAGCAAATTAGTGGACTGGGCAGCTTGACACCACTCGCTGACCCGTTGCACCAACTGGGGCTGTCAACTGCCATGGTGAGGCCTCTCGCTGCTGTGATTTTGCAACACTTTCATGATCAGAGTGGTTTGGAAGTTGAATCATTGCTCAAGCGGGTGATGATACGATGAAGAAGGATTTTGAGTTATGAGTTACCGAATAGTCGGTTTGCTGCTCATTGGGCTTACGACAGGCGGGCTTACGACAGGCTGCCAAGATCGTATGGCGGACCAGTTGCTAGGGCGCTGGGTCGGCCAGCCTGATTCGAGCGCTAAGCAGGCAAAACGAGAAGCTTTACGTTATCAGGATCTGACGGGGCCTGTTAAGACGAAGGAACATTCCGTTGAGTTTCAGCAGCCTGCCGAAAGCCAACATGATTTGCTCACGGAGACTTCCAATCAGAGCTCACTCTTGTCTGCCAGAGCGACCGATTGGGAGCAATACGACGTGCAAATATTTCTGGAGTTTGCACGTTCACAGCAAGTGAGCATGTCACTGGCCAATGAGGCCGAGCCCCGATCGGGTAGCTGGCGTGTCGTACGAGAAACACCCATTGGTTTGGTGATCGAAATCGAAACGAGTCGGAATGAACCATCGGGCAGCCAGGAGATGTCTGGCCCAGGAAGGGTCTCGACGGAGCGACGTCGATTTGAATTACAGCTCACCTTGGATGATCGATCAGAGAATGGCCAGTCGTGTTTAGGTTTTCGTCTCATCGAATTGGGGGCGGATCCTCGGTTGGGCGCAATTTACTTTCAACGTGAAAAAGAAAAATAAGGAGCATGTGTCCCATGTCGGAACGAGAACGTTGGATTGTCTATCCGCTGTTGTTTTTCGCTTTGGGATCGGCATTACGCGACAAATTATTGCAGCGGATTGAGTCCAAGGAAATTTATTGTGAGAGTCTGAAGATTGTCGACCCTGAAAATCCCACACGATTACTGGCCGAGTTAGGTTCCGGTAAGGAGATCCTCTACGGTTCGTCACAAGCGGGGGGACGTGTTGGTGTGTTGACCATTCAAGACAGTGATGGTAAGGAGGCCTGCCAATTAGCCAAGGATTTACGGTTGTCACGTGTGATCACAAATTTGTTGTTTGTGGTCGATCCGGTCAATCAGCAACCACTCGTGATTGCGGGGACCGAGCAGGTGCCCACGATGTCTTTGGGAGGAACCAATACAGTCGCTGGGGCGGCACCGTTTGGCTCGATGGGAAGCACGGTTTCTCATCACGGAGTTTTAATGCTGAATAATCAGCGTGTCATTCCGATACGGCCTCCCATGCAACCCAGGCGGTCTGCTCCCTCTCCACCTTCATCGTCCAAGGCACCAGTCCCACCGTCCGAGGCACCAGTCCCACCGTCCAAGGCACCAGCCCCACCGTCCAAGGCACCAGCCCCACCGTCCAAGGCACCAGCCCCACCGTCCAAGGCACCAGTCCCACCGTCCAAGGCACCAGCCAAGGAACCGAAATCGAACGACGCTGCGGCTGAATAATAGTGTAGCAGTATCTAAGTTCATGTTTTGCACTTTTCAAGAACCATTTCAAAGATAATCTCTGGAAAAAGGTTAGTGTAAGATATTTTAAACACCCTAATAGAAACGCAGGAGTTACAAAACCTTCTGGCTACAACAAT
>JBDOMT010000136.1:0-2122 GCA_039831705.1 Pirellulales bacterium
ACTGCCCCAGCGTATGGCCCGCCATGGGTCGTGTCATTCTACCAACGGCATCATGCCCCGCAAACAACACCCCCGCCAGTGGTACGCGAATTCCTGTTGAACACGCAAATAATATTCTCCCAAGGGGTTAAACATCCGCTCGCATTTTCCAGAGTACTTGCTGAAACAGTCGCTACTGCTTAAAACTGGCTCTGGAGAGTTTTCCCAACGGGACCGCCAGGAATCTTCTGACCTCGCGTTTTTCTCTATGTCAGTCCCGTCACCAAAGAATCTAACCACAGTAATGCTACAGAAAGAACTTCCATGGATTTAACAGCCTACGGCATATCAGTCACTGAGATTATTCGCAACGGTTCCCGAGCCAAGCTTTACGAGCACGGGTTGGAATTCGATGCTGCACAAATAACAGCCAGCGGTGCCATTGCCACGTTATCGGGTGCCAAGACAGGCCGTAGCCCTAAAGACAAGCGGATCGTGGAAGGCCCGGACACCAAGGACGACATCTGGTGGGGTCCCGTCAACGTGCCGCTCTCGGCCGAATCCTTCCAGGTAAATCATCAACGTGTAATTGACTTCCTCAATACCAAGCCACGGCTCTACGTCATGGATGGCTTCGCCGGCTGGGACCCGGACCACCAGATCAAGGTCCGTATCATCTGTTCGCGGCCCTACCATGCCCTGTTCATGAACAACATGCTGATCCGCCCCACGGCCGAGGAACTGGCCAGTTTCGAAGAACCGGATTACGTGATCTTCAATGGTGGTGAAGAGAAATCACTTCCGGAGACTCCCGGAGTCGAGTCGGAAACCTGCGTGAGCCTGAATTTCGAGACGGGACAATTCGTCATCCTCGGTACCCAGTATGCGGGCGAGATGAAAAAGGGAATCTTCACGATCATGCATTACCTGATGCCCAAGAAGGGTGTCTTCTCAATGCATTGCTCGGCCAACGAGGGTGCCGATGGTGATGTCTCCCTCTTCTTTGGTCTTTCCGGCACCGGAAAAACCACGCTTTCCGCCGACGCGGCAAGACAACTCATCGGAGACGATGAACACTGCTGGACCGATAACGGTGTCTTCAACATCGAGGGTGGGTGTTACGCCAAGACCATCGACCTCTCTGCCGAGAAAGAACCTGAAATCTATGCCGCGATTCGCTTCGGCACGGTACTCGAAAACACCGTCCAGGATCCCGACACACGAATCTGCGATTACACGGACAGTTCGATCACGGAAAACACGCGAGCGGCCTATCCGATTGATTTCATTCCTAATGCCAAGATCCCCTGCGTGGGCGGACATCCCAAGAACATCATCCTGCTGACCTGCGATGCCTTCGGCGTTTTGCCGCCAGTCAGCAAACTGTCAGCCGATCAAGCCATGTACCATTTTATCAACGGCTACACGGCCAAGGTCGCCGGCACGGAAATGGGAGTAACCGAACCCCAGGCCACCTTCTCAGCCTGCTTTGGTGCTGCCTTCCTTGTCTGGCATCCCACCAAGTACGCGGAAATGCTGGCAGACAAGATGAACCAGTACGGCTCCGATGCCTGGCTCGTCAATACGGGCTGGAGTGGTGGTGCCCACGGCGTGGGAGAACGGATGAGCCTGAAACACACGCGGGCCATCATTGATGCCATCCATAGCGGGGAATTGACCTCCGTGGAAACCGTCGCCGACCCGGTCTTTGGACTGGCGGTACCTGTTTCCTGCCCAGGTTGTCCCAGCGAGGTCCTGATGCCCAGGCAAACCTGGACTGACCCCCAGCAGTACGACGAGATGGCTGCCAAGCTGACCACGTTGTTCCACGAGAATTTTACCCACTACGCGGACCAGGCCAGCGATGCGATCAAGGCTGCTGGACCCGGCTAAACCTGGCCAGACCAGCGACTGCCGAGATGACTGGCAATCGCTGCAATCCTCATAATCTGACCGGCCAGAGCATCACTAGATGCCCTGATCCCTACGTTGCGCGATTTCCCGGATCAATTCGCCGCGGATCGCCTCTCGCTGCTTGTTTTCAGGTAAATCGGCGGGAATTATTGAGTGTACCAGAACCGTTTCTACGCGGTCACGGAGTCCCGTGAAGTGATCCGTTCGAGGCTTCGCCTGATGCTTCCTG
>JBDOMT010000508.1:0-9018 GCA_039831705.1 Pirellulales bacterium
TCTTGCTCGGCCTCGCGAGCGATAAGTTCGTTGATCGTATCTCCGCCGACTCCCAGATGCTCCTTAATCAGCTGCAGCACGTCCTCTCGACGTGCGAGCACAGGACGCAACTGCAAGCCGCTCATCGAACTCAACTCGTCGAGGGCCTCTAGATCGTACGGATCGCCGGTGGCAACTTCGACCGAACCATTTCGCATTTCGAGAGGCAAAATCGTGTGCCGAAAAATGGCCGAGGTTGGAAATCGAGCCAACAGGGTAGCATCGATGGTGTAGTCGCGCAAATCGACGTACCGCATGCCCAAGTCTTCGGCCAGCGACTTGAGAGCTTCTTCGGGGACGACACCCATTTTCAGCAGCACTTCATCCACGCTCTGACCATTGGCTGAGGCACGCGCTTGTGCCAGTTGCTCGTCTGTAATCTGGCCGCGCTCGAGTAGCATTTCACTTAGATGCATGGGAATTCGCTTCGGTTTACGTGCTTCGTATTCAAGGTGTAAAACTGGACTCCCCAATGGTTCGACAGCCGCTTCCAATCAGCGATCTCTGCCGCCACGCCCACGATCGCCGCCACCTCGATCACTGCCTCCACGGCCCCGATCGCTGCCACCACGGCCCGAATCGCCACGACCGTAATCGCGTCCAAATCCGCCATATCGGGCCCGCATTTCCATGTATCGTCGGATCCGCTCTGCCCGCTCTGCATCTTCAGAGGAACTGCCACGATCTCGACTTCTGTCGCGAGAAGTGGAAGAGTTTTCCGCCGTCTGTTCGCTTTTAACAATCGTGATTTGTGGATAGAGTGCACCAATTGTCTGTTGCAAGTACGCGGAGTTACTCGAGCTTATCGGTACCAGCCGCACCGCTTGTTGCGAGTCGTAAGGATCGCCCGCACCTAATTGATCTACTAGGGAGCGAATTTGAGCAATCTGACTCGCATTGCCGCGGATCATCAAACCCCGACCGGACGGGTCCAGCTCTATCGTAGGCGCGCCAGACGCATCATTCTTGTAGAGTGCGGTCAGTTTGGTACTTACGTCGTAGGCGTTATGCCCGTCGAGATCGATGATGGCGATCACTTCGCCAGCAATCGCCCCGTCGAGTTGGCGAATGTGAATTGCGATCTCGCGATGGCTGGCAGCATCGGCCCAAATATGGATTCGGTCTGCTCTACCATCTTCATTAATCACCATACCGGGGTGTAGTACGGTTAATGTTTTGGCAACTTCCGACGAATTTGCCGTGTTGAGTTCGTACACTTGTAGGTACGGTTCGTTCGTGGCCAGCGAGCCAAGCGTACTCTGTTGGCCGGGAGGTACATCGAGGGACTTGACGATCTCTTCAATCAGTTTCATCTCTGCCGCGGTCGACGTTACCAACAATGTATTGGTCCGAGGATCGATGCTTAATTTCACGGTACCACTTCCGGCTTCCGCCGATGATCCGCGAGAGGAACTCGAATCACCCCCGCCACGCCCTCTGCTAGAGCCTCCAAAAAATCGTTCTCGCATCTCTGCCCGAAAGTCATCTCTAGAACCACCCGATCTGCGTGACGATCCGCCACCAGCTTCACTCACATTCTTCATGCCCGTCTGAGAGCCGAATAAACTGCCGACGATTTCCTCTGCTACCGATGCATTGATGTACACCAAATGAAACGATCGAAACATACGGTCGGAATCTTCTACCTTGGGCGGCGGTTCGAGCAACTGCTTCACGTGCAGCAGATTTGCCGTAATGTCGGAGACGACAATGGAATTTGCAGATACCAATGGCACCACTTTTCCTTGCGGGCCGAGCAAGCCACGAACTTCCTCGGCAGCCTCGCTAGCTTCGCGATCGCCCAGTGCAAACGCCACACGCAAGTATTCCGTATCGCCCCGGTTTGCTAATTCCACAGGAGATACGGTTTTCACTAGGTTCGGCGGGATGCCTTTCTGAACATCGAGTACCGTCAGAAAACGATCGTGCGGAACCAACAGGTATCCATCCTGCAACAGAAACCGATTCATGATGTCGAGCGCTTCGAGCGGTGTGTACTGTTGCTGATCGTAGTAAGTAAACGTACCTGCCGGCACATCGCGTAAATTCAGATTCAATTTGGCAGCGTCAGTAAACAGTTTCAGCACGTCGGGCCAAGGTGCGTTGTGGAAATTGAACGCAATCCGCGATGCTGGACGGTCGCTCGTCGCTGTGTCGGCCTGAGCCTGCTCAACATTGTCTTGGTCGTTAATGGCGAACGAGGCTTTAGCCTCCGAAGTATCGACGATCCACTCTCGGCGTGATCGATCGGTGGGGCGGCTAGTCGAGCGATCACGGTCGGCAGACGTCGAACTCTCAGAGTTGGAATTAGCGTCGGAAACAGAATCGGAGTCACCCGCGGTTGAGCTCAGTTTTTCGTCCATTGCACTGAGTTGCTGCTCGTCCAGAAGCCCTCGCAACGCTTTTCCAACGGCGAGCAACTTTGGCTCCATCTGGTTGCGCATCTCCGCACGCAGTTCGGCACGCTTTCGCAACCGATCGCCAATCGACGTGACCGCCTTCAGTTGCTCGTCGTGACTCGCCTGAAGTTGCTCCTCAGCTGTTTTCTGATCCGCCAAGATTTTGGCGATCTGATCTCTTTGGCCCTGATTCAAGTGGAGACTGTCGAGAAAATCGGACCGTGCCAACAATGTCATCACATTCGGTGGATCATCGGCAGCCTGCGAAGAGCCTAACTGTTCCAAGAAGTCTTGCCCCAGGCAATGCGCACTAGGTATCACAATCGTAGCGAGGGCGCATACCACGACCCATACGCCCGTGCGACGGCTGCACAACAGACTCCTCAAGCGGCTAACGATGTGTAGCAGCATCCGACTCCTCGTTTTCTTGTGAGTAAAAATTGCTTAAATCGCATCCGGATCATTCGTGTCTCTATCGCGATCACCTCGGCGACCACCTTCACGACGACCACCCTCGCGGTCGCGGCCACGACCGCCGCCGAACATCGACCGACGGTCCAACTCAAACGGCTTACCCTGCATTGCCTCAAAAGACGCGAGTTGTTCCTTCGACAGCAGTTCAAGTACAGCAGCTTTTGCTTCTTTGGTGAGCTCTTTGCCCTTCTTACGCAGTTCATCGAACTTCGCCGTTCGTGCTTCTCTGTCGAGATCTCTCAACTCTCGCATGCTGCCGTACATTTCACGCTGCATCTCGCGTTGGGACTCTAAAACATCTTTGATACTTTTCTGCTGTTCGTCAGAGAGCGACAGCTTGCCGCTAATTTTGCTGTCAGACAGTGCTGCGATCCCGCGGACTTGGAGCGTAATTTCGTCCAGGCGTTTTACCTGTGTTTCGTTCAACACCTTTGCCAGTTGTTTTTGCGCTTCTGCTTGCAATTCATCTCGCTTTGATCGCATCTCTTCAAACTTAGCTCTCCGCTCATCTTCGGAAAGGTCGCGCAAACCGCTGAACAATTCACGCGCTTGATCACGAGCTTTTTCCGCGAATGTTTTTAGTTCTGCCAGTTGACTCTCGCTCAACTTCAGTTCGGTTTGCACTTGTTCGTTACGCAGCAAGCTGGCTGCATCCATACCACCACGTCCAAATCGGTCGCCTCCACCGCCACGTGAACCTCTCCCGCGATCTTGGGCCTGCAATGTAGCATCGGCGGCTAAAACAATCAGGACCATGGCCAAGATGGTCACTATCCTTGCAAAAGAACGTGTCATAAGAGTCTCCCTCTTTCTTTCTAACGGCATTGAATCGAGAGCCAAATTCAGTCGGACGACGACAAACGAATGCCCCGATCGAATGCGATTGATTTGTCAGTACAATCTGCTTCCTAGCAGGAGCGCCGCAATCAGCAAGAACCCCCTCTCTCAAGGGGTATCGACAGCCTAGCCCCATAGTAGGTTAAACCGTAGCGAGACGGTAAAGTATCGACAATTTTGACTATTATTTGAGACTTTTCGCTTAGATGGCCTTGATACCCCTCTAGACTGGGAATGTTGCCCATTGTAACAGCGTGAATCTCCCTCCGGTCCCTAGAGCGTTTTTCATATTGATGTAGCGTTGATTCCTGACGAGCGAAAGAATCCTTGGCAGTCTTGCTTGGTAACGGTCTTGAGAGCTTTGCCGATGGCTGTCAGCAGTGTCCGTTTCGTTCGTTTTTCCTCAGCTCTCAAACAAGCCTTCACCTTCGACCACATTTTCTCGATTGGATTTAGGTCCGGCGAGTAAGGCGGTAGGTAAAGCAGCTTGGCGCCAGTTGCCTCAATCGACTTCGATTTGTGGCTCGATAGATTATCCATAACGACCGTATCGCCCGGTTTCAGCTCGGTGACGAGGAGCCAGTCGACATAACCTTGGAAAACCAGGCGGTTCATCGGTCCGCCAGTCACCATCGGAGCCACCACTTGGTCAATCAGAATCGCACAGACCATCGTCAAAGACGACCAATGACCTGCCGGTGCTGTACTGACCAGTCGCTCTCCGTGAACGGCCCGTCCGTAACGTCGAGTCATATTTGTCTGGGCGCCACTTTCGTCTAGAAAGAATAGACGTTGTTTGTTTCGCCGTGCTAGTCGATAAGGCCAAGACTTTCTGGCCTGTTTCACATCTTCACGGTCTTGCTCGCTGGCGTGAAGCGACTTTTTTTGAAACTCAAGTCGAGCGATTTCAGAGCCCGATGGATCGTACTGAGGGAGCAAGCAAGACGCGCACTCTTTCTCAACTCGGCAAGGGTTGCATCAGGACGCTTTTGAACCAACTGGAAGAGACGTTCGACTTGTGCTTCGCTCAGCTTCGGTTTCGGTCCTCGGCCTCCCGGCAAGGCTGAAATGGTTCCTCTTTCGCGACGTCTCTGTAGCAAGCGTCGAATCCAGGCCGTGCTGACCGAGAATTGTTCGGAAATCTCCTGTCGTGAGAAAATGCCATCGTCGCATGCTTGCACCACTCGCTGCCGCAAATCTTCTGAGTAGGCTTCCTTCTCTTGATCCTCCTTGATCTGAGTCGAAATAGATACCTATAGTAAATCGTGTAACTCTACGCTACAGTAACCTCGAAAACGCTCTAGCACAGCCTATTTTCCCCGCTTTATTGGCGGTAGCCCCAAGATTGGGCTTCTATTTAGCTGAATGCTCAGGTGTTCAAACTCACTGGCTGTGGGCCGAGTTGGGCAATATCCCAACAAATCGACGAAGAGAGCCTACGGCTGCCTGACTGCGGTAAATGTGAGCTTGTTCACGACTTTACGGACGCCCGGCTCAAGACTCACCAGGATTTCGGCAAGTTTTTTAGAATTTTCATCGCTGACGATCCCCGTCAGCACCGCCGCGCCTTGTGGCGTGATCTCGATGGCCACCCATTGGAGAGATGCATTGCGATGCACCAGTTGACCGAATCTTCCTCTCACTACACCAGATAACGCCGATTTATCGCGCTCAGGGTACTGAAAGGCGATCTCCTGCCGGGGGTGAATCACGCGCCGCGCCGCTTGGCCTTGGCCGCGGGGACCAGACTGATTTCCGAAGCGGGCTTGATTCGTCCGTCCAGCACCAGTGTTGCCAAACCGTGGCTGGCTGGTGGCGGCACCCGTCTGCTGTCCGACGCGTTGATCGCCGACAAATCGGTTCGCGTTGTCGTCTCGTCCCACGAACTCAGTAGTCGGTGTTCCCAACTGTGTGCCGCCCTGCGAGCCGCCAAAAAGCTGGCCTCCGGTCCCACCCAACGAGCTTCCAAATGTGGTGCCTTGACCAACCATAGACCCTGTGAGGTTACTGCCAATCTGACCAGCGGGACCTTGCGTACCGAATTGGCTACTCGACTGACCCTGCGCAACAAGGTTTGCGCTGCAAGACAACGCAATGGCAGCAGCAAGAGAAAATTTCCAGCAGACATGTCGCATGATTGTGGTCCCCACCATGAAATGTATCACTCAAAGAGTACCTTACCGCTCAACAAGTATTCCTGTCAAATTTATCTTCGATGTGCTTATTCTAGGGGATCCCAATCGGTAAATGAGAGAGCGTTTTTCCGACAGGTCAAAGCTGGAAGCGGCGTCTCATCGGACGTTCTGGATTGGCAGGTTCGCTCATCGGTGAACTCTGCCGTTGCTGTTGTTTAAGCTCATTGAGCATGGTTTCTAGATGTTGAAGATTATTGCGAAAATTTTCGTCCTGGCTTTGGCTTGTGATATTCGTTGCCGCGATATTGCCCGAATGGGTCGCCCTGGCAACCAACGGCTGTAGATCTTTGACGTCAGCGTCCGCTTCAAACTTTGCAGGAACAATCGTGCGCCGCTGAAGTGCTGCACCAAGGGTTATTTCTGCAGGCTCTTGTCGGGGACCGACCTGCAGCGAACTTCGCTTGGCGGCGGCATTATGTGACGCCTTCGACACAGGACCCGGCAATGTTATTTGGACCATCTCTGAGAAAGCGGTGGCACCAAAACTCGATTTCAATTGCACACGCAAACTGCAGTTCGCTCGCCACGGATGATCACGTGTGTACGGAATAAAGACGTCGTAGGAAGGGCCCAGCATCGAATCCTTCAAATGAATCGTCCAAGCATCGCCAATAAAGTCAAACCGATGAAGAGGTTCTGAAGATTCAGCCGAGTTGACCAGTTCATCAAACAGATCGATTGTAATATCCCCATCCACGCGCACCGGCGACGCTTTTCCATGGGTGAAGAACAAAATCTGGCCAGCGAATCCACGCGTTGGTTTTCCATCCAAGCCCTGACCTTCGGCCGCTTCCCAAATGCCCACAATTTGAAACACCGGATCTTTCGCACTGGCCTTCGGCACACTAAACCGCTTCCAATCAACGAGGTTGATACTGGTACAACCACAGGTGACCGAGAGCAGCAATGCAACTACTGCCAACTCAAGTCCTCGGTGTCTTCGAAGTGTTTTAAGCGAAAACATGCTCAAATCCTTTGGTGCTTCCACATCCGTGTGCTAGCGACTCTGCTGCTAAACCTTCCCCAATCAATACTATCGGCACACATTGCCGAACGCATGAACGTGGCGGTTGCTAGCACTTTCGATGGCATTGCACATCGGAACAGAAAGCGTTGTCGACAGAAACGCTGCTTTGTGTTCGATCGCAGCAGAGACCAAGTGCTATCGGCGGTATTCAAGACCGCAATGCAGACCATGAAAGAAGACGGTACTCGTATCACCAAACGAATCGCTGGCAAGATGTGCACCGGTGAGCCAAACGGCCTGATAGCCGGCCCGAAGGGAAATGCACGGATGGAACCGATAAACACCAGTCAGAGCCGCATCCCCAAAGAACGACAATTTCGTAGCCCGGCGATTACGTACCGTCTGACCTACACGAACTTCGGTTTGATGTGATTCATCTGCAACTGTGTCCGGATCGTCGGGCGGATTGACCGTCACAAAAGTTTCATAAGTTTCATCTCTGGAAATCATGTTGCAGTAGGGGCCGCCATTGATCAGCATTTCGAGTGAAAAGGTTCGATTTTCCGACCAGACGTCGCGGCGAAATCCCATGTGCGCTCCAAGCAAACGGTTATCAATATTCAGCGTGCTTAGCTCGTCGTTAAATCCGGTTGCGAGGTTGTTGTTATTGATGTTGAAATTGACACGGTCGGTGAGCTGGGTAAAATCTTCATCAAAACCCACATAGCGAGCACCCAGGAACCATCTTGTGTCGAAAAGCAAGCGGGGAAAGACATTCAGCTCGATGGCGTGCAAGCTAGAAGTATAGCTGTTAAGCTGCGTTTCATTGTTCAGTGCATTCGCAATGTCGGTAAATTGGCTCTCGGCCGACGCTTCCCAGTCGGCTGCCCCAATGATGCCAAATTGCACGGCGTAGGGGGCGAAGTCTTGGCTGGTAACGTAGCCCCGTGCTCCGCCAGCATGTTCGAATCGTTCGACATACTGCAAAACATTGGGTGGCATCGGGCCAAGCGAGTTGGTTAAAAAGCTGCTCTCGACATTCGTGCGGTAGAGAAACAAGCCGTCGAACTGGACGTTTACTTTCGGCCCTACGCGCCAATCGTCACAGCAGCCGGGCGTATCGAGCCAGGGGAATTGCGATTCTACGTTGTCCCATCGATCTGGCCGCGACGGTTGGCCTGCGTACTGGTCGTACGGACTGTACTGGCGACTGTTCGAATCACTATCATTGTACGTATCGATCGCTACTGGCGGATCTGGTGCGTCATTGGTCGCGTCACTTTCCATGTGTGACGATTGATAAATAATTTCGTTCGATATGGTTCCTTCGACAGAACCAAGCCGGACATCGTTAAAACTCGACAGTTCACGACCGTCGGCCAATTCCAAGGAGTCGGCCTTCAAATTAGGGCATGTCAGCATGCAGACAAAAAATGTCGACACCACGATGGCGATTCGGCCAAGCGGAGTGCCAGCAGTCTGACGATCGGTCGGAGACCAAAGAGCCTGGGGCATACATGGGTAGCGGTTATCCATATTGTGTTCGATCTACGAGTATTCCGGGTCCTAACGGCAGTATCGACATATCTATTAGCCACGACCGCCCCAAGCTGACATAGCCACCACATCTCCGCCAACCGTCATTTTTTACCACGACGGTGCCATTTCTGACCGAGCCATTTCGGAAACGACTTTTCGTTGTTTCTGTGCAAAAGTCGGTGTTTATCCTGTTCAAACACTACTATGCTAGTGCCGGAGCGTATTGCAGCGGTTGGGTTTTGCACGCTAAACGGCTGTTTGGCGATTTGGGTGCAAAACTCAGCGACTTTTGCCCGTTGATCATTTGTTTGCTGCTTTCATACAAGTGTTTGGTGGCTAGTGGGTGGTGCAATATTCGCGGAGTTTACTAGTTGTTTTGGAATAGCTGTTAGCAATTAGCCGGGTTAGCAGTATCTCGGGTGGTGAGCTGCTGAGGCCTGAAGCTTGCGTGCAGAACGTCTCCCCCTACACAACTCGCAACTCGCAACTCATTTATTAACCTGAGAAAACCCCCGGCTCCGCCGGGGGACTGGCAGAATTTGATAATTCCGTAGATAAAAAGAGGTCT
>JBDOMT010000252.1:0-35777 GCA_039831705.1 Pirellulales bacterium
ACCAAGGCAACTTTTTGCTACTAGGATACGAAGGCAACGACGGACCCGCCCACCTGCAGCATCTGAAAAACCTGGCGACCTGGTTGCCTCTGTTGCCAATAGAAAAACGTGCCATTGACGGGTTAAAATAAATCACACGGGGACTTTTGCTCGGTGCCTCTTACAGGGTGACCTCCTGTGTGTAAGCAACTCGCCCTTATGCGGTCCGTTTTGCCCTGCCTTACAGTCGATCGAGCGCGCCGATCCAGCGGGAGATTGCGTCACGGTCGCGTGGTTCTAGTTGGCCATTGGGATTACGTAACTCCCACTGAGCAGTTGGATAGCCGGCTGTATGCAGACGTTGGAAATCTTTTCGAAGTAATGGCTGCAATGGAGAATTCTGTCGTTGTAACGACAACAACATCAATCGTTGACCTGGCTGGTTTTCACCCAAGGTCACGGTTCTGGGTACAGGTGTATCGATCGTGATAACCGCTGGCACTAAATGCCGGAGCCCCAGCAGGTAGGCGAGTTGGCCCCCTTTGCCCCGGCCGGCGACGCCGATGCGGAGTGGGTCTCCGTACAGACGGCGGCTGGCAGCGCGGATAAGTTGTCTGAGATACTTCAGGTCGTCCGCAGACCAGTCTTGAGAATCTTTGAATTGGGGTTGAAGCAGTAACAATCCATCCCGTTGACAATAAGGACGCCACGCATCGGCTTCCAATTTTGCCAGTTCGGAGCGATCCAGTTCGGAGCGATCCAGTTCGGGGCGATCGTGGAGCCAGATCAGGAGGGGATACTTCCGACTTGGGTCGAGTTTTTTTGGACGCAACACCTGGGCTTGATGGGAAAATTCGGGAAGCCGAAAGGATTTCAGTTGGTAGGCTTCTGACGTCTGGTCGACTTTCTTCGAATCGGCGGCATGCGTCCCTGAGTCGGCCGCATGATTGGGAGATTTACCCGCCGGTGCTGAAACCTCTCCGACTTTGGGAGTCTTTGCTGGCTCAGGTGATCGATTCGTACGGTCAGGTAGATCGGCCGTTAGGTTGGCCAGTCGTATCGACAAGGTTTGCTCTGCGGGAGCCTTCGTCCCTATTTGTCGGTCTTGTTCACTCTGCTCTTCATTGGGACTACGCAAGATGGTTACGGCAACTTCCTGCCCGGGATGGTGCTTGGCCAACACCGTCATTGCACGATCTACGGATGCCACTTTTTCGTCGCCAATTTTTGTCAACCGGTCGGCCGGTTGCAGGCCAGCCTGAGCGGCGGGACTTTCAGGAAGAATGTCGCGGACAATCACTCCCTTGGGTTCGATCGAATCCCGCATTGGCAAGAAGCCAATCATCGCATGCCGAAAAACCTCGAGCGTGGCAGTTAGGGTAACTTGGCTTTCCAATTGTTGGTCGCCACGCTGAAGGGTGACCCTAAGCTGATCGCCGGCGTACCGGGGAACGATTTGGCTTCGTAATTGGTCTTGAGTTTCTACCGGTATTCCATCAATGGCTACGATTCGGTCGTCTGGTTTCCAGCCTGCACTGGCTGCCGGAGAATTGTGCCAGATGGTGGCAATGGTGGCTGGCGTTGCAAAGGAGGCTCCTGAAATCAGGCCCACTCCCAACAATCCTGGCTCCAGATCGACCCCCTGCTTCCAACTTTCAAGTTTTGCCATGATATGCGCCAGAGGTACCGCAAAACCGATCCCCGAATCATAAAATTCCACACCCGCAACCTCGTTTTGCCCACCTTTGTGATGAGCAGCGTTTCCTTGAGGATTTGGAGACATTGGGACCATGACACCCAAGACACGGCCGTGAAGATCGACCAGGGGTCCGCCATAGTTGACCGCCGAGATATTCGCATCGGTTTGCAGTACTCGCCCATGCATTCGCCGCAGCGCGCTGACAATACCAACCGAAACATCGACTTGGTCGGCCCGGTAGGTACGGCCAATCGCTAAAGCCGATTGGCCCACACGCATGGTATCCAGGGGGGCGAGTTGTACTGTGGGCAATGGCCGTTCTGCCTTGACTTTTAGCAGGACTAACATCCGGCCATAATCACGGGCGACCACTCGAGCCGCCGCCTGTCGACCGTCTGGCAGGCGAACTAGAATCGACGTAGGCTGTTGGGCAATCGTGTACGCACTGGTGACAATGTGGCCATCTGCAGAAACAATCAAACCAGTTGAAGGTCCTCCGGTTAACAGTACCTGATCGACCTGTTCCAAACCTCCCACCGCATGAATTTGCACCACACTCTCTGCCACTTCCGCCACGGCTGCGCGAAATGCCTGCTGCTCGAGATGAGCTAATGAATCGGCCCGTGCCGGATTGAACCATGGCAAGCCAGCGCCCAATAGGAGGCCGACCATGGTCAGCCGCATGATGGTAAAAGCCTGTAGGTGACAAGTTTTCATGTTCAGGAAATGAGGTATTGTGGGTCGTTGTTTTTGAGGCGATTCTAAGGCTCACACTGAGCCCTTTCAAGCTAGCAAATCAGCTGATTTTTACAAGATAGAGATAGGACGAGTAGACTTACTGTAGGATAGACATTAGTGGCAAACTCACCTCTCACTTCTCGACTCTCATCTCCAATTCCAATAGTTCACCATCGCGTAGCACGGAAATTCGTAGCGGCTCTTCTCGTTCGTGCTGACCAATCGTTTCCAACACCATCTGGCAGGAAGCGGTTGGTTGGCCGGCAACGAGTACCACCAGATCATCTGCTTGTAATCCACTGCGTTCGGCCGCAGAGTGGCGACGCACAGCGTCGATATAGGGTGGGGTCCTGGTCAAGACATTGGGTACCAGTGCGATCCCGAGTTCTGCGATGGACATGGGGGAAGCGGGCTGTGCGGTGTGCAGGTTGGCAGAGTGACTGGTACGGCCCGCCAGGATGTCTTCGACGGTCGCACGAATTTCATGGATGGGCAACGCATAATTTAGCCAGGTACCGGTCACACGATTGCGAAGCTCCTTGCCCAAGACTCCCAATGGGATTCCTTGCCAATCCGTCAACACCCCTCCGGCTGATCCAGGATTGTTTACCTGCGCGTCTACGACATAGACCATGCCACGATAATTCGAGCGGTATTGCCCGCGCCGTGCATCCAACGGTACCACCGCAGTCACCACTCCCTGCAGGACACTGGCTGGTTCCTCACCGGTGGCAATACCAAACAAGTTACTTACCGACAGCACCCGAGCACCAACTTCGGCGCGGGTCGCCGCCTGCAGATCAAACCAGGGAAGCGATCGACCTTCGACGGGCATTTTGAGTACTGCCAGTTCGGTGATCGGATCGCTCCCGATCTGTTGAGCTGTAAATTTACTGCCGTCATCGAGTACGACAGTCAAATCAAGAGTATCGAGCACATAGCTAAGCGATGTCAGTACATGCCCATGGGCCGAGATAAGTATCCCACTTTGGTAGGCCTCGAAATTCCGCATGCCTCCCGCACCATAGATTTTTACGACCCGTTGTTGCACCGATCGAATGGCGGTTGCTAAGGTCCTCTTTGATGAATCGCCCCCTTCGCCCGTAACTACTTCAGGAGTTCCCGTAGCTCTTTCAAGTGTCGTAGCCTCTTCGAGAGTTGCCGTAGCCCCTTCAAGAGTTCCTGTGAACATCGTCGCAAGCACACTCCAGAACAGAAAAGCTATCATGCACCGCCTGATGAATGCTTGGCCGTAGTTATCGGTTGGGGCGGAAGTTTGCATGCTAGTCCTTTGTCAAACTTATCTTTTTGGGTTGACGCAAGGTGAAACTCATCTCTGAAAGTACTTGTTGATGCGGCAACCCTAAAAGTAAGGCTTGACCAGACACTAGTTCTCTTCTACACCGTGGGGTTCCAACGATGGAGTCGATATTTTGATTCCCTGGCTCCACTGCAAGATTTCCAATCGGGCAAATTGATACTCGCCATGGCGGATAGCCCATGTCCTGGGCAGGTGCCGTTGTGCGATTTGATCAAAATGGGAAAAATGTATTTCGCATGGATCAGAATCGTCATCGGGAACCATGTGGAGCCCCACCAGTTCAGACGATTCAGGTTCAAAGTAAAAATAGGTTTCAATACCCGCGTGGATACCCACCAGACAGTCGGCGAACCGACCTGTGGAATCGTAGGGCATTTGGCCCAGATAATAAACCTCGCCATATTGGCTCAAGCCCTTCTCCAGAAAACGTTGCCAGCTATACAAGGCCAATAACAGCCCGCCCGATCGGGGTGGACTCAATTGATTGGTGAAATCGTCTTTGAACAGAGCTCCCGATTTTCCCCAGGGGAAAATCGCTTCACTCCGCTTGCTATCCACGGTGAGTTCAAATGGTTCCCCATTCCCAACGGTGCCGGTAATTCGCCATGGAGATGCCGAAGGGGACGTTTTCAATTGGTAGTTGTCCCAAATTCGCTGTTGATGCTTCAAGTTGTACCAATAGTTGGCGTAACCGCGGCGCGCCAGGTAACGTTCGGCTACTGCAGTTGGTAATTCGGAGGAAGTGGGAGTTTCCTTCCGGGGCAGTAATTTTTTCGGTAAGTTGTCTGGAGATGGCGGAGGCTTTCTGTCCGGAGGCACCATCGGTTTAGTTGCTTCCTGGCCAACCATGTCGTAGAGTGCGGCCTGATCATGCAATCCCATCAATCGTACGAGGATGGAATAGGTTTCGCCATTCCTCCGGTAGGTCAGTGGGATTGGCCAGCCACGCGGGTAGATGCCCAACACATTTTTTAGCGAGTTGGCCGTAGTGATTGGCCGACCGGCAAAAGTAACAAGTTGATCGCCATAACGCAGGCCACGGCGAAAAGCATCACTCCGTTCCAAGATGTCATCGATCACCACGCGACCCTGATCGTCGCTACTTGCCGTTGCGCCTAAGGTCGCATGATCGACGATTCGGCCACTCTTCAAGTGGGCCAAAAATCGTTTGATTTGATTGCTTGAAATGGCGTAGCCAACTCCAACATTCACCCGGCCTCTCTTTTCAAATGAACCGCGTCCATTGATGCCGATCAATTGACCCTGTTGGTTAAACAGCGGTCCCCCCGAGTTTCCTGGGTTGATCGCCGCATCGGTCTGTAAACAATCGGTGTATTCTAACAGGGTGCCTGCAGGGTACTGATAACGGTGAACTCCAGAGATCATTCCCCAGGCAACGGACGGTTGAAAATCGTGGGCCAACAAAAACGGATTGCCTACGGTAAATGCCCAATCTCCCACTGCTACCGCATCACTATCGCTCCACTCGGCATGAGGAAAGTCATCTCGTCCCAGTAACTGGATGAGGGCAACGTCACCTGCAGGATCGATGCCTACAATGACCGCATCATAAATTTTTCCGTCGGGCAAGCCACATTTCATTGCCGCGCCACATGACGCTACCACATGAAAGTTGGTCAACGCATAACCGTCCGAGGATATTACCACCCCCGATCCGCCTCCTTTGCCAGCCGTATCAAACACGGCCACCGTCGCTTGTGATGCCCCGGCAATTGCTGCAACGCGAGTTTCTTCCGCGGCGAGTATCGCATCGTCAGGTACCGATCCATGAGAAACGGACTGCGTTAGAATTAATTGAGACGCGAAGATCATGACCAATAGCAGTAGCCCGTTCTGGATAATACCAAACAACATAGCTCGTCGATCCTGTAATCCTGTCAATAATAAGCAACAAAGTATTACCACGAAGAACACGAAGAGCACGAAGGTTGGAAACGGGTTTTCGAAGATAGCCACAGTTTTCTGTTTCTTTCTGTTTTCAAGCTGAATTCAAAGATCTTGTGCGGTTTATCCACATTTTTCTTCGTGTCCTTCGTGGTTATAAATGTTTTCAGATTGAGCAAGTGAGGTTCATTTGGTGACTCGCGCATTGACCAGGTGCAACCGATCTCCCCAATCCAGGTTCTCGCCGTAGTCGACCAGAATTGTTAGCCGGTTCGAATTCTGCATGTCCAGATTGATCTCGACCGGCATTTGCTTACCATCGATGGGGCCCTCCCAGTTGCCACCTCGGTCTCCGGTGATTTTCAAATGGACGTGGCCTTGCGAGGCGGTGGAGGGATCGATGCCTGCGATCGTGCGAAAGTGACGCATGCCCTTGGGTAATCGGTAAATCAACTCCGTCCGGCTGCGAATGGCTAAGCCTTTGTCATATTTTTTTAGCACATGCCCTTTTGACGCATAGCTGCCGGCAGAATCTGCGGGCTGCCAACGCAATGTCAAGGCACCACTATTTTCAGCCCACTCCTTCGTGCCCGGTTTCGTCTCGGGCAGATTCGCTTCCCGTGGCCCAAAGGGTGTGTCGTTGCGTGGCTCTCCATAATGACGAATGGTGGACGCGGCATCGGGTAACCCGACTTGGGGATTCCACTGCATCGATTGTGGCTTTAAGTCGCTCAAGTAGGCTAGTTTGCCGAAAGAATAATCGGCGGAGACCATTTCTTCGACAGGGAACTCAAATAAAACACCGCACATGGTTTTGAGTTTCAATCGATTCTCCACCAGTGACAACTGGGCAACCATTAAAACGGCTCCATGGGAAGTGACCAATCGGCAGATCGGCAAAGGCAACCTATCGTGGGACCGGTTTTGGGAAGGCCCTGCCCCTTGTTTTGTTGGGTGCCCTTGTTTTGTTGAATGTAGGTGCCCTTGTTTTGTTGGATGGGGGTGCCCTTGTTTTGTTGGATGGGGGTGATAGTAAGCTATCGCTGCAATTTTTGTCCTTTTGACAGGAATCGCTTCGCCGTCCCATTGAAACTGCAAATGGGATTCGGTCAGCTCTCCCACGACCCCCGTCAGGTAATTGAGTGACTGTCCTTTGCGTTTTTGGATCACCAGTACATCACCGGCAAGTTGTTTTTCTTGGACTTCCCGCCAAAACGCATCCGCGCCTGCGGACAGCAACTGCACTACGCGCAGTTGCTCAACCGGAACCGTGAGCGGTTTGGTGGTGCCGGCGAGAATGAGGGTGGCCACTCGATCGGTCACCAGAATTTGCGGGATTGCATCAGACTCAATTAATTTCCCAACCATCGACAAAGGTAAACGGGATCCATCGACCAGTTCGACATAACTCTCTGGGAAGTCAGGCTTCTCGGTAGGTGAGGAGGGGCGGTTGCGATTTTTCCAATGCAGGGCAAGCAATTGGTCGGCGGCAAGCGAAATCATTTTTCCTTCGACCTGAATTTTGCCTTTGACCTGAATTTGAATAGTCGGCAATGGAGCATGGGAGCTATCCCAACCCATCAAAGAACCGTGCACCGGTGGGCCATCGAGTCGTGTCGCCGTGACTTCGGTCGGCCCTGCAATAGCAACCAATAGCAAAAGAAGCAATTGGGTCATGGCTGCTGCTCCCCCTCGCTCGCCAATTCTTGAAAATACTGTTTAATCACCTCTCGATAATAGGCTGGAAATTCACGGCTGACTTGTTGCAATGCCTGCTGCCGTTCTTTATCAGGTAATTCGCCCCAACCCGATTGATGGCCAATGTCACGAGGAGTGACTCGCCCTGGTGCCTTGAGTCCGGCGGGACGACTATCTTCCATGGGCTTCCCACTTTGAGAGGAACCTCCCGAGGATGCGGCGGCCGCAGCGGCCTGTTGCTGTGATTCAATCTTTTTAATCAATTTGTCAAGTGACTGCAGGACCCCCTGTTCAACCATCTGCACCTGGTCGCCCGCACGACCCAACTGAAGACGCCGGCGGACATCATTCATGCGCCGGGCGATATGTTCGAGCGATTCGTTTTCCAGTGTGGCCAGGTCACGTTGAAGAAGTTGGGCCAGTTGCAGGTAGCGATCGGGCAGCGAGTTTTCATGTTCCATCAAACGGGTTAACGCCATACGACTTTCTTCAGGTCGTACGAGTTGGTGAAAAGCAACCATCTGACAGAAAAAGAAAGCAGCCGGATCGGCGACCTGCACGGGAGTTATTCCCTCCAGGATAGCCAACACTTCATCGTAGTACGATTGCTGGGCCAGCCAGCGGGCGAAGTAAAGACGCAAATTGCTCCGCTCGATCGCCGGCAGGTTCACATCGTCCAACCATCGGGCATCAGGTGGAGTGGGGTTGGATTCGGCCAGATTGCATAAATCGATCAATTGCCGTGCACGCGGATCGATCAGGGCAAAGCTTTCCACCACCCATTGCATCCGTTGTTCCGGGGTGGAACTGGGCGGAGGAGTTTCCGGCCAAATTTCACTTAGCTGCCAAACCGTTGCTGGATTGAGATCGTGCGCATCCAGCCACAACAGAACCTCTGCTCGCACTTCAACATAGGTGGGTGCCCGCCAACTCGGCGCAAACACCAACTCGGCCTGCCCGCTAAGTGGTAGACTCCACACGGACAGTAGAAATACTGTAAGTGTCCATCGGTATCGATTGTTGATCATAGTTTTGAATTTTACAGATCTACTGGAATCTGACATGTAGGGGGCACCTGGTATGAAGGGTTCAGATCCCACCCTCCTGATTTTGCCCGCCACTCAACTACTGATTTTTTTTCGTATACAAATCGTGCGTGGCCTCATAAATACGTTCTTCTCGTGACGCCAATTGGTTAAGTAAGGTGACGATTTCGGCGGCGGTAATTTGTTCTCCTGCAATAAGTTTACCATATCGATCGGTCTTTCGGTTGACCCGTTGTTGTAAGGAGCGAATCATGCGCAGTTCTGCTAATTGGTCGACCAATGCTTGCTCCGACTGGCCGCCCTCTCCTGATTCTGATTTGCCCTGGCTGTCACGCATTTTCTTGATCGCCTGCTGCAACGCTGCCAATGATTCTTCCAATGCCGCGATGATATCTTCCTCCAGGCTTTGGGTCAGCGGTCCCAGACGAACTTGACTGAGCCGATCCGCAACGGACTGCATGTCTTCCCGGGCTTGCCCCAGGGCTTCAGGGAAAGCAACTGACGAACCATCCTCACGCAACAAGATCATTGCTCGGTCTGCTTCCTGAACGATTTGACGTTGTTGTCGGCTTAACCTTCCACTGGCAATTTCCACCTCATGAACTCCCGCCACGGCAGTGGCTTCGGCAGACTTTTTACTGTCAAGTCGTTGAGTTTGTTCATGGACTTTGATTTGCATTGCCAACATCTTACGGAAACGTGCCTCAAGCATGACCAACGTTCGTTCGAGTTCTTCTTCACGCAACTGACGCAAGATTCGCTCCAATTCAGCCTTGGCCTGCTCCAATTCTCGCAGCGCCTTCTCTTGCTGTTCCGTGGCTCCAGACCGTTGTGCCTCTGCCAATTTCTTCCCTGCTGCCTGCATCTTCTGCTGAGCTTTTTCAATCTTTTGTTGAGCCCGCTGCATGGGAGTTGCCCGCTGCTTGGGAGTTGACTGCGAAGGATTGTCCGTACCCGTATCAGCACCTTGCTGACCTTCACCTCCCTGTTCCCCTTCACCTCCCTGTTCCCCTTCACCTCCAGGCTTACCAGGAGACGGTTCGCCCGAAGGCGATTCTCCCGATTTGGGTGTCTTTTGGGAGGACGGGCCATTGGATGATTCGCTCGACTCCGATTGCTTCTGGTCTCCGCCTTTTTGGCTCCCTTCTTTTTCTAGATCCCGGCCATCCTTGCGTTGGCTCGGGTCGGCCTTGTTTTTGTTATGGCCATCCTGGCCTTGGTTTTGGTCATTACCAGGTATTGCTCCTTCTGGGCTGTGGGGAATTTGTCCCAGTCCTTCTTGGGCAGTGATATCCTGTTGCAGTTTTTCTGCACGCTGCGCAATTTGCTGTTGTTCCGAGGAAAGTTTCTCAACCTGGTCTCCACCATCGGTGCGCCCTTTGAGTCCACGTTGCAATCGTATGAGTCGCTTGATATCCCCCAGATACTTCTGTATCCGTTTGCGTTGTGAGTCGATTTGCCGATCACGGTCTTCACGTAACAACAACTGCAACAATTTGTGCAGTTGGGTCTGCAATTCCAACTGCTGGCCGTGTGCCGCGGAAAGGGAGTGGTCTTGCAGGGAGTCGATAATTCGATGAAAGCGCCCTTGCAAATCCTGATCATGACTTTGGGAAATGAGTTCCCGCAACAATTTCGCCCGGCGTGGCTGAGTGGAACGGGAAAGTTCGGAGAGTCGCCCTGCCAGCAATTCCAGCCGATCGAATCGATCAGCCAATCGGGTCGCCTTCTGCACCAAATCGTTGATCGGGCTTTCAGAATTGGACTCGTTAGCATCTGAGCCTGCAGAGGTGCCACTCTCCGCGCGCAGAGGATTGCCCGCAGGAAGCGTTTGTCCCAGCACACCATGAATCATGGCTTGAAAACAGCTCGTCACCAAGACGCAAGCAATGAGCGTAGAGCGGGCCCTAGAGCTTTCGTGGTGCCCAGAGTTTTCGTGGTAATTGTGTGATGACGACATCCCATATTTCCTAGGGCGTTGTTCAATTCAGGCAGATGACCCATTGTACCTTGTAACAGACTTGTCGACGACCTCAGAGATCGGGAAAATCGGTCTCTCCACTTCTACTGTCAACAAGGCCATTCTACTCTCTCAACCTTTTTCAGTCTTCCAACAGACTGCGCAGTCTGGTTCGCTGCTGCGACTTGGTTTCCTCGTTTAGCCGTTCTTGCTCGGCAATGATACCACGGAGTAATTCTACTATTTCGTTATAGCTTTCCAGTTCCAGCATGCGATCCAGAACCGCTTGCATGGCCAGTAGAACTGCATCGGTTTGTTGCCGCGTTTCCCTCAATAGGCTCTTGGGGAATGCTGGCTCCTCGAGGGCTGCTTGGAGTTTTTGCAATTGCCCTTCTAAGGCGGGCAATTGGGTTTGCCCGATACTTTTCAGTGGCATGGTGATTTGCTGTTGCAAACGGTGTGTGAGTTCTTGCGTATCGACTCGATTGTTGATCAATTCCGCCACGATGGTCTCAAATCCATCGGCTACCCCTAAGGTTTCATAGGCGAGTTGGGTGGCGTTTTGCAACAAACTCATCACCCGCAGTCGGTTCACTTCGTGTAGACGTCTGGCACTAGCAGCATTCGTGTTGGCAGAATCGTCTGAAATAGTCCGTCTCTCCTCAGACGCCGATACGGGTGTCGTTAATGGACCCTCGGTTGTCTTGCTTTCTCCTTTTGGGTTGGCAGAGGTTTCTCCATTGGTAGTAGCTTCACCACCTTCAATTCGATCCAGTAAATCTCTGGAAGCGGTTAACTTTTCATAGATCGCCTCAAATCGCTGTCGGAATCCGAGTTCTCTTTTTTCCAACAGGGCACGCAACTCCGACGGCGTTACCACATCGAGCAGATACTGCTGGCTGCTCCCCAAGTGGGGTTGGTCGGTCAAGTTGTAAGCATCGCGTGCTCGAATGGAAACGGAGAGTTTTTGTCCAGGTTTCAATTGCAACAACGGCCGTTGGTTGGCCGGATCGGTTTCTGACAAATCGATCGATTCGAATTTGCGGAATTGTCGGCTGCCCGGATGGGGCAAAGGCATCTCACGTTGGTGTGCCTTTTGTCGGTCCAGGCGAAATTCGAACCAAACTTGTTCAATCCCGTAATCGTCAGTAATGGTCCCCGAGAAGGGCAGGGTGGCCTGAGCGGTTACCGCGGAACCTATTCCTTGCAATTGAGTGGACACTTCGGGCACCTCGTCGTGGAGTACTGCCGCCATCAAACGGAAAGGATCCCGGTTCTCGATTCCATCTTGGTCACGCATGGTAATCAGCAGAACCCGATCTTCGCGGACGTCATCTAATTGGAAATGAAATTCTCCAGGTTGCCATTGACGCAGCTTCTCTTGATCAAAACTGAGCGTGGCAAGATTTTCCGGATCGTCCGCCGAGTCAATCCGGACAAACTGCAAGGGCTTGCTGACAACAATCCGGCAGTTAGCAGACGCACCTTCTGGCAGTTCCAATCGCCCGCTGACTTCAAGCAGGTTGGGTTCACGTTGTAAATAGGCTGGGGACTTGATCTCAACCGACAACCCGACGATTTGCGGACGTTCCACTACCTTCAGATGCAGGTCTTGGATGCGGTCATCTCCAGCCAAAACTTCAAAAGAAAGATCTGCAGCAACATGTTTGAATTGATATCGATAACGTTGTGCCTGGTCACGTCCGGGAAGTGCTTCGCCAACACGAGTCATCGTGTCACGTCCACGGCGCCCATCGGCCAGGCGATAACGTATTTCAACCACTCCTGGAAGTGAATGCCCTTCGAGGATAGATGCCTCGGCATGGAGTACGTAGTCGTCGTCTCGAGCTAATTTTACCGCCCGCTGTCCATCTTCGAGCAGTTCAAAACCGTGCACCTTCAGTTGGACTCGTCGTGGCCAGGGAGCGTCGCCAAGCTGGAGTCGCTGCAGCCAAAAGTCAAACGTTTGATGATAGGCGGCGGCAAATCCGGCTACCGTGAGTACCATGCAGGCGGCAGCCATGCCCTTCCAGACTAAGGGCTTGATTTTCAGAACGTGCCTCAACGGCACTCGCGCCAGTCGCTCGGCAGCAATACGACTGGTGTGCTGCAGCATGGCCGGAGAGACTGAAGTAGAAGGGAGTCTCCCGTACGCAGCATCGGATGCCGACTTGTAGCGTTGGTCGGAAAGATCACGGTGTATGAGTCTCTCCCCCTTGATTCTCTCCGCGGCATCCACTGTGGTCACCAAACTCTCCTGCAACTGGGGAAATTGTCGTTCCAAAACCAGTGCAATGCCAGATCGTGGTAAACGGGCGAAGAGACGGCGAAATAACAACTGCACCGTGATCCAAAGGCTGGCGGTTAACACGGCTCCCCACATCACGATGCGCAACGCCCGTGTTGGCTCCAATAACCAATCGGTCGCCAATCCCAGCCAGAACGCAACTCCCAGCAAGAGCAGCAGGACGGCAACACTATCCAGCATTACGTATAATCGTACCAACATCCGTAAACGGCCGATTTTTCGGGCTATCGGCTTCGGTAATTGAAAATGAGTTGCGTTCTCTCCTTGATCCCAATTGACTGGAACGGCTTCTTGGGTGTTTTCAGAATTCGTTGGGAGTTCATTCACAGGTATTGGCTCTACGTCCTTGGAGAGTGTATTGATTCAACCGACGATAGCGCCGATATCAATCAGCAGCAACTGTCGGCCCTGCCGTTGATGGGGCGCATCGATGCAAACGAAACGGCCGTCGGGACTCAATCGTGGATGCGTGTCAACACGCCATTCGCCCGAGTAGACTTTGGGTAGATGAAAATGTCCCAGATCGACTCGTCGGCCTGATTTTACATGGTACAGATGGGGTGTCTGTATCCTCTCTCTTCCTTGTGGGTAGGAGTCGTTGAGTATCCATTGGTTCCCAGGCAGGTAGCTGAGATGGCCTGAAGGATCGAGTACCCCGTGACCGATCTCTTCGATAATGCCCGCAGTTTTGTCTTCGAACAAAAAATCTCCCCAATGGGGGTTGCCCAACAATTCTTTCGATTGCGCCAAAATATGCGTTGGGTCGCGCCAGATAAAGTGCGACACATGACCGTTGCCAGTGACAATTCGCACTTCGGTACCATCCGGTCGGGCGGTAATCATTCGTGACAGACGACTGCCATCGGGATAGCGCCAACGGTGCAAGGCGATGAAACGTTCGCCATCGGGGCTGAACAATAAATGGTTGAAGTAATGCTTTACCCCCAATGTGGACCTGGCCCCCTGCTTGGACCTATTCGGGAGAGTTCCCATACGTGCACAATCGGCCAATGAGAGGATTAGCTGAGACCGGCCCGTTTGCAGATCAATATGAAAAATGCCCGAGTCGCGCGGAGCCAGATCATCGGTGAAAGGATCTGGCAATCCGGGATAGCCATAACCGGGCCGGACATCTTGGATGCGGCGGAAGTCGGCAAAGACCGCCGATTTTCCATCTGGACTGACGGCATAGATCGGCTGCTCGATCGTGCGCTGCTCGTGGCTGTTCACGTTGAGAATGTGGCAGACAAATCGGTCTCCTTGCCGGTCATTCCACAGCACTTCGGTTTGCGAACCGGGCAGCCATTGCAACATGCAGCCTTGCTGCCAACACCAGGCACGACTTTCCCCCAACGGTATCCAGCGGTCATGGTCGTGCAAATCAACCATACCAATCTGGATGGTGTCTTGGCTGGTGGGAGATCGATGCTCGAAATCGACCGCCATCCCCAACAGATAACGGCCGCTGGGATCAAACTGCAATTTGTCGTAATATCCAAACCAATGATGCTTGGGACCACGGGTGACACAACGTACCGGTGGAAAGTTCGTCGCAGAAGTTCCTATAGGTGCAGTTTCTGCCGAGACGCCTTCTCCTTGAAAGAAGGTATCGTGAATTCCGGCGCAAGAGAGTCCCAACGCCGTTGCCGTGGCACGCTGAAGCAAACTGCGTCGTGTGATCGGCTGGTTGGTCATTGGTTTCATTTACACCAATTCACTCAACGGCCGTGGCGGTTGGCCTTCGGGGGTTTCGTCGCTGTCTTTGTCGAACCATTCGGGTTTGAACTCGATGCGGCGGTTTTCGCGCATCGCGATATTACTGGTCAGCGCGATGACCGCGTCAGCCAAGGCAACATCGGGCGTGCATTTGGGTTGATTCTCGGGTGCTGGATTGAGAATGCACCAGGCCCAATCCTCGATCTCCTCACGATAGCCACGACTGACATCCTTAGGTGTTGCCGCGACGGCCAGGGCGGCAGGCCCTCCACCCGTTTCGTAGGTGTCCATCTGGGCACCCGAGCCGGATTCTTTCACTGAAATCTTGGTACTGGTGCTGGAGCCTTTGAACAGCATCGCCTCTTTTTCGCGTTCCAGTACGATGGTCCCTTTGGTTCCCAGGACCACTTCGCCGTGGCCGCCAAAGCCATTGCCATTGATGGACGAATAGACCACAGCGATTTTCTTGTTTGGGTCGGCCACTTCTTTGGTGTCTTCTCCCTGGTAGTAGCCCTTGCCTGGGAAATCGTAGGTGCAGTAGATGTGGTCGTCGACATCCCGATCGGCTGGAAACAGGCTGCGACAGCCCATGGCCATTACGCTGAGCGGGTGTACTTTTTTGCCATCGTCACGTTGAGAACTGATAAAGATGCTGGCTGCATCGAGCTGATGGCTTCCCAACTCGGCCATCAATCCACCGCCGGTACGATCCCACAAACGCCAACGGATCAGTTCCTCCAGCGGAGTCCGCACCTGGCCGGAACCATCGTCGAGCGTTTTTTCTGTGTAACCCCACTTGGCTGCATCGACGCTGATATCTTCCAGTTGCTTCTCCACTTGGGTTACTCGGGCCTGCCAGATATCGATGGAACCGCCGCGAGCACTTTTAAGTTTTCCTCCCCAACTGCGCAACTTCGACATCAATTGGTGGGCGGCGACTACCTGATCGACCGCCTGTCTGCCTTCCTTTTTAGCCGCATTGAGGGCCAACTCAAAATCTCGCAGAACATAACCCTCACTTTCGGGCAGAGGCGGTTTCCAGCTGTCCTTGCCGGGTAAATTGCCCCGATGCCATTGGGCCCGAATCATATGGATATCGCCCAACAGGCCGCGGCGGATTTGATCGACCGCGTTAGTATACAGAATGTTGTAATGACGTTGATGGCCGGTGGCGAGGATCAATCCGGTCTCAGCAGAGACACGAGCCATCTCTTTGCATTGCCGGGTACTGTGTGCCATCAGTTTTTCGGTCAGCACGGGCTTGCCCTTGCGCATGGCCTTGATAGCTGCCACATCGTGCAACCACAGTGGCAGGGCAATGATCACCGCCTCGACATTGGGGTCATCGAGTAATTCTTCGTAGCTCTGTTCGTAGACTTTGACGTGCTTGCGTGCTTCGTCCTCGGTATTCCAGCCATACACGTCGATCAAACCGGGCCGTGCTTTTTTGGTGCCATCGCTGGACCAATCGCCATGAAAGGCCCGATGCCGGTTGTATGGTCTGATGTCGGCAATGGCCACCACCTCGACATACTCTGGATTGAGTGCGCCGATCAGCACCCCGCCTTCGTCGCCTGTACCAAGAAATCCTACCCGCAAGGGCCGTTCTACCTTCGCTCCATAGCCGTAGTACATGGCCCCTAAGCTGGTGCCCGCAGCCGCTCCCACCAGCACGGTGCCTCGCAGGAAATCTCGGCGTGTGGCGCCGGTTGCTTCCTGGAAGTTTTGTTTGCCAATCTCTTTTTCTTCAGGTTTAAGATTCATCGTGTGGGTGGGAGGTTAGAGGTCGGAGGTCAGTAGTATGTCGGTGTCGTCATCGGGTTCACAATTCTATTTTATCCATGCCACTATTTCTTGCAAAATTTCTGACAGAAGGCATGGGTAAAGAAATCGATACCAGCCCAGCGTCCTGCTGCGGTGGCTGCTAAAACGAGCAGGGCCATCATTTCAACGGCCTGGTTGATGGTTGGCGCTGCCGTTGCTACCCAGGGAGGTTGTGTGGTGATCACGGAAAACAGGAACAGGGCGCCGACCACGGATGCTAGCCGGGTGAAGAATCCTAGTAGCAGACAAACGCCGACGCCGGTCACCGTGCAGGCAACGGCCAGACTCATCCAATCCATGCGTTTTTCTTTCGCATCGGTCAATACCGACCTTGCTGCGACGAGCATCGAGGGGTTGCTTGCTGCTACGGTTTCTTTCTCGTGATTGGCTTCCTTATTGCTCGCAGAAACAGAGACAATACGTAGCAAATTTTCGCGGAATTGGGCTTCGAAATCACTGACGGTAGCAATCCACGGTCTGGGCGAACGGGCTGTCTCGGCCTGTATTTGGACGATGCGCTGTTCCTGGTACGGTATTTCATTCGCACCCCGATGCGCCTGCGCACGCGCAAGTCGCCATAGATCGTGTTGGTATTCTTCGATCGCCTCCAATTCATCGGCCAGGTAATCAGCCAGCTCTTGATGACGGACGGTAAACTGCTCGGCGGCTTGAGCCTGCTGCTCTTTGGTCAAACCGGGTAAATCGGTAAACGTTTTGAGTTTCGCGCGCCAGTCGTCGACAATGTGGCTCGCCCAATCGTGATAAGGCGCATAGGCAGGAGACTCGATTGGGATCGGCTTCTTCTCTTTCGTAGCTAGTTTGCGGCTTTGCTGATACTTGGCGATTTCATCGCTGCGCTGGTATTGCTCTGCGGTGGACAGAGGTACCGCCTGCTTAGGCACGGCCAACAACTTCTGCCAATCGTGTCCCCCTGGCACCTGGCTCTTGTACAAGCCGGCGAACGGGCCCACAGCCTGATTAAAAAAACCGGCGGCCGAAAAGCTGAGCCGCCATTGATTTTGCCCACGATCGTAGGTTAGTTTTTTGGTGCCTTCGCTGAAAAAATGCCATCCTACGCAGAGTCGCAGCAAGACCAAGGCCGCAATGATTTTCCAGCCCGTAAGTTTCATAATGACACGACCGCCCTTGAATAAAATCATTGCCCACTAAAATCCATGGCCCACTAAAATCATGGCCAACTAAAATTATGGACCAGTAAATGGGGGCCAGTAAATGGGGGCATTTCGCGAACGCCCTGAGCAGGCTATTCTAACGCAAGGTAGGGTGAGCATCTAGGCTTAGGTGAGCGGCAGTTGAGAATTTACTAGAATACAAGCACGATATGCAAGCGAGTGGGCACGTAAGAGCCACTTGCTAATATGTTTTTGTACACTGTTCAGCTCACGAAATTAAGGAAAAAACACCTCAGTGCGCATAGTCCTTTGTTATCCGGTGGAATCCAAACATATCGCCCAAATTGAGTCTGCTTGGCCGGGAGCCGATGTGATCGATGCGGGGCAACAGCGAATTGCTGCCGAAATGCCGCAGGCAGACATCTTTTGCGGCCACGCCAAAGTTCCAGTGCCTTGGGATGAGGTGGTGGCCCGTGGACGGCTGCAATGGATTCAATCCTCAGCCGCCGGAATAGACCACTGCCTGGTCCCCAGCGTGGTGGCATCGGCGATTCCGGTCAGTAGTGCATCGGGTGTTTTAGCCAGGCAAGTGGCCGATCACACTTTCGCTTTACTCACCGGTGCGTTGCGCAATCTGACGACATTTTTCCGTGCTCAACATTCGCGGGAATTTATCCGTCGTCCCACTCGCGATCTCCACGGCGCACGCATTGGTATCGTCGGCCTGGGCGGCAATGGTCGCTTGTTGGCCCGTTTACTGAAAACGTTCGATACTCACATTGTCGCAACCGATTGGTTTCCTGAAAATAAACCGGACTACGTCGATCGACTGCTTCCAGCGGACCAACTCGACGATTTATTGCCGCACGTAGATGCATTGATCCTGTGCGCGCCACTCAATGATAATACCCGCGGCTTGATCGATGCACAGCGATTACGACTGTTGCCGTCGGATGCGGTGCTGGTGAACGTGGCCCGCGGACCGTTGGTGGTGGAACACGATCTGGCTGAAGTGCTGGCATCAGGGCACCTTTGGGGCGCAGCCCTCGATGTCACCGAAACAGAACCCCTGCCGGTAGACAGTCCTCTCTGGGAAATGCCCAATCTGATCATCACTCCCCATGTGGGTGGGCAGCGAGCCAGTCGTGTCGATGACATGACTCGACTATTTTGTGACAACTTGCGCCGCTTTCAAACGCAAGAACCTCTAATCAATCAGGTTGACAAGCAATTGGGATTTCCACTCCCCGGAACTCCTGCCTTCTCTCTCTAGACGTGGCCATTCGGAACAGGTTAATATGGTGTCCGTGTCTGGTCAAGCCTTACTTTTGGGGTAGTCGCGGCCATAAGTACTACCCGAATATTTCATAAACGTTCTGCTGCGAGTCCGAATAGCACTGTGTCTGCTGCGTTAAACGATCATTTGGGTGTGCTCAAGTATAGACAATACGTGTTCCGCACCCAAATCACCGTTTGCCTTGCAGCCACAGCACTCTTCGGCCTCTCGCGACGAAGTTGATGAAATATCCAGACTAGCAGGGCAAAAGTTTATCTGTGCGTCTACCCAAAAAGATAAGTTTGACTAAGCACTAGCCAGTTCCTTTACGCAGCAAGACCAACCATGATTCCCTCCACCACCATTCTGCGCGGCACCCGCACCATCACGTTCGACGGCGAACAGGCCAATCGTTGCCCAACGGAGATGTACCAGCGCTATGAGCATTTGCTTGACTCTCAGCGCATAAGTTGGACCGAGCATTTACGATTTCGCCGACTGCTGGGCACTGGCGGACAGGGAGTGGTTTACCTGAGCGATCGGCGCGGTGCGGACGGTTTTACCCTGCCTGTGGCGTTGAAGGTTTTTTCCCCTGAGCGGTTCAGCAGCGAACAAAGCTACGACCAATCGATGCAACGGATTGGCCAAGTCGCTTGCTCGATTGCAAAAATTCAGCACGATAATCTTCTGGACGTGCAAAATTTTATTGAACGCAATCGCATTCGCATCATGGAGATGGAATGGGTAGACGGTTACGACTTGGATCAACTCCTGACTCCCGCCATGCTGGCTCAAGTAGAGCAGTGCGTTAGCAATACGCGTTGGGAGTATATTAACAACGTCATTGTCACTGCGGGCCCCTTGCGGCCACGGCTCAAGCCGGGAATCGCGGTGGCAATTATTCGCCAATGCCTGGCTGGTCTGGCTGCCCTCCACCGAGAAGAAATTGTTCACGGAGACCTGAAACCCTCGAACATCATGGTCAAGCGAACGGGGAATGCCAAGATTGTCGATATGGGATCGGCCTTGGAATTGAATAACATGCCTGAGCATAGGACTTGCACTCCTCAATACGCCGCGCCGGAAATGCTCGATCGCAATGAATTTTCACCCAGTGCAGACCTGGCCAGTTTGGGTTACGTCCTCATTGAGATCCTGTCAGGCAGGCCTCTGTTCACCGGACTCAATACCTTGGGTGAACTGCTGGAAGCCAAATGGACGTTGCCCCAGCGGCTTGACAGCATTTTGCCCAGCGATGTAGCCGACAGCCACTTGCTCTCGGCCATTTGTCGTCGTTTGATTGCACCCGACCCAATGTTGCGGTATGGCAGTGCCGAGGATGCCAACACGGGTAAGAACGGACTGGCTGAGTTTCAACGGACTTTGGTGATGGGTGATCTGGCTAGCGAGTACGAGAACGAACTGCGTGTCTGGCTTGAAGAGCTGGAGTAAAGGAATACCATGCGGCGACTACTACTTTGGAAATTGGTACCTTGGATATTTGGTTTAGGATTGCTTTTTGGCTTGCCGCAGCAATGCGCTCTTGCCGAGTCGGAGCTGCCACCTGCAGCCCTCCAAAAAAATAAGCCTGACGAAGCGCTGGCTGCTCAAGGAATACTGCCTGCTGAGCCACCGCAACTTTCGACTTCGCCCCCAGCGGCAGGGACTCTGGAGGAAGAGGCCGTAGAGGAAGAGGCTCCGATACCGCAACGTTCGCCCGGACAATTGCTACGATCTATATTTACTACGTCTCATAAAAATCGTATCCCCGGCCAACCCAGGTCATTGGCCGACATATTGGGAGATGCTGGTGGGCCGGGGGAAGTTGGAACGAACACACTCTCACGTCATGAGCAGACTGACAGGATTCAAGCTTACTGGGATTTGTCGGCTGCGATCGCCCAGGACGGGTTGGTTCAACTTGAACGAATCGAACTTCAAGCACTTCATGCGGGAATTCAAACTCCAGGCGTTGGCTGGCAGCAGGTGTTCGCAGAGAACCAAGACCACGCCCACATGACAAGACGCGCTGCTCTGGTCGCCCAGTACAAATTGCAGCAACTCACGAGTGATATTCGGCCACAGATGACCATTGCCGACGAAGGCCTGCCTGTCCCGGCCGACCATCCCCATTGCGGTGTCTATGACACTCGCTACGACCAGATATTTCAGAACCGACCCTCGGAGTTTGCCTGGCAACTTCATGGGTTGCTGGGAAACCAGCATCAGCAATTGGTTCGTCTGGCAGAGGCAGTGGAATCTGCCACCAGTCGATGCCAACAGGTAAGCCGTCAGCGTCCGGTACAGTCCAATGGTAGTGAGTTATTGAGAGCTCATGAAAATCTCAGACTCCAGCGCCGCCAATTTATGGCTGCCGTGCACACTTACAACCGAACGATTGCCGACTACACCCAATTGGCCTTGCCAAAAAGCATCAACGCCCAGCAATTGGTCGCCATGCTCATCTATGTCGAACCGAGCAAACCTTCGGAGCAAGAGGGCCAAGAGGGACATTCAGTGATCGAACGTACCAGTGGAGAGCTGAACTTGCCTCCTTCCCAGTCGAACAACAACAAGCCTTTCCAGTCGAACAACGGGCCTCCTCAATCTTCTAATTCCAGGGAGCACTCGATCCTGGTTCCTAGTGGACTCTAGAGGTGCGTATAAAGAATGTCTGACACATTAGCTCCATCCTTTTATATTGGCCCGCTCAAAATCGATCCACCGATTCTGCAGGCCCCAATGGCCGGGTTTACTAATTACGCCTTTCGGCAGATGGTGCGGGAATTTGGCGGAGCCGGTTTGTTGGCCACCGAGATGGTCAATGCACGTGGGTTTGTTTGGCTCGATCAGCAACCCATAGAGGGACAACCGGATGACTCACAACAAGTTAGCCAGGGGGAGACCAAACATCCCGATCGGCTGTGGGGTGTTCGCGACGAAGCCCGACCGCTGGCAGTCCAGATTTGGGATAATGATCCCGCCATCCTCGCCCAAGTGGGAGCACGGCTGGCACACGAGTACCAGGTGAGCGTGGTGGATTTGAATTTTGGCTGTCCGGTACGGCAAGTGACTCAGCGTGCGCACAGCGGTTCGTATCTGCTCAAATATCCACAGCGGGTAGGCAAAATAATCGAGCAGGTGGTAGCTGCTTGCCACCCGACTCCCGTCACCGCTAAAATCCGCCTGGGATGCAGTCGTGATCAGATCAACGCCATCGACATTGCCCAGGTGGTCGAGGGGGCTGGCGCCGCCGCGCTCACCGTCCATGGGCGGACCGCAGCGGACATGTTTCGTGGCAGCGCAGACTGGGATCAAATTGCTGCGATCCGACCCTACTTGAAGAAAATCCCACTGATTGGCAATGGCGATCTCGATACGCCCCAGAAAATAGTCGACGCCTTTCGTCGCTACCCCATCGACGGAGTCATGATCGCCCGGGCTGCGTTGGCGAAACCATGGCTCTTTCAGCAAGCCACTGCCGCACTACGAGGGACGGAGGTGCCTGCCGATCTGACGCTGCAGCAGCAGCGTCAGCTTTTGTTGCATCACTACCGCTTGGTTTGCACTCGCTTCGGTCCCCAAAAGGGCACGATTCTAATGCGCAAATACGCTTGCTGTTATGCCCAGGGGCGTCGTGGCGCGCGCCAATTCCGCAAAGAGGTGGCAACCATTTCCACTCCCACCGAGTTCGCCGACGTGGTCGAGCGCTGCTTTCCACGCGAACAAGCTTGTGCTGAATACTGACTAGCCTGGATTTCTCACACTTTTCGTCGCGAGCGGTGGTAAGTCCTTGCCTGGCAAGGAAGACAATCAATTTGACCGGATACGTATTGTTTATACATTGAGGGTCAAATTGTGCAGTCTGACGCAGCCAGGCAAGGACTTGGCCGCCGCGTAGCAGGAAAGTGTGAGAAATTCTGGCTAGTGCTTTGTCAAACTTGTTTTTTTGGGTAGACTCGCAAGTAACCTTTGCCCTGCCAGTACTTATGGCTGCGGCTACCCCAAAAGTAAGGCTTGACCAGACCCTAGCGTAGTCTTATCGACAGGCCGGTGCCGGTAAAAAAGTCGTCGGCTGCGTCGTTGAGTCCTACGCCGGCGCGGATGTCCCATTGTACGTCATCGCTGAGTAGGAAGGTAAACCCGCCATTGAAAAAACTTTGCGTGCGAAAGGTTTCAGCTCCGTTGGGTATCAGCGAAAACCATTCGGTGTAGGCTCCCAACCGGTCGGTCAAGCTGTAGGCTAGAGTCCAGGACTGGGCAACACGCACGTAGGAAGCGCCCGAATTTTCCAGTCGACGATTCACCTGAGTCGATCCGGCTGTTGAGAGCAAGTCGTTGATCTCCCAGGAGTAAATCCAATTCACGCCCGGTTCCACCTGGCCCGAGGTGAACGCATTGGAACCTGAAGGCACAAACATTTGCGGAATCAGGGCCATTTCCGGCAAAATACCTTCCTGAGGGGTCAGTCCCAATTTGACTCCCAGATAAAGGTCGGCCAGACCGCCAGTGGAATCGGTCATCCCTCCGGTCGTGGTCTGTCGGACCAGCGGGAAAAGGGCAAATCGTAGTTCGAGCCAATCCGCCAACACTCCCAGACGTAATAGCGTTTCACCGTAGGAATGAATTTGGGTGCGTTCCGAATCACCCTGATCGTCGAGGTAGGTGTAACCAAATTCGAGTTGGGCAACTCCCCGCCCCACCGTACTGCTGGCCTCAGTAAAATCGGGCCGGTCGGTCACCAGGGGTTCGTCAAGATTGGGCCCTCCAGAAAAGCTGGTCCCATAGCTCCACTGCAAAAGAGTGCCACGCGACTGGCATTCGTTGGGGCCGTAGCTGTATGTTCGTTCGTCCGCTAGCAGTGATTTGGTTTGGCACCACAACGATGCGGCTAACACCGTGCTCAACAGCATGGCGGTTCGATGGTAATCGAGGGAAGCGATGTGAGTTGTCATGGATAGGAATCCTTTCAAGATACATGACGATTCAGGTCGTAACGATTATTCCAGGTAGAAACAGTCGTCAGAAATGTTCGTTTGTTCACATTATCGACCTGTTAAAGATGTTTTCGAGAATAGAAAATGTTATTTTTTGTAATGAGAATGAAACTTTCTACAGATGGTGTTGTCTGGGCAATGTTCGTTATTAGTGTTCATTAGCGGTTTCTCTATGGCCGTTAAGAACCGTTAATCAACGCTAATAAATCAGGCTGAAAAAGATGTATTTCGTGGTTCCTCTTTACTGTATTTGTAATTTTTCCAAAAGCCGTGGTGCTCACTGTTCCTCAGTTCGTTCCTCGGGAATTGGGCGGCCGTGGGGGTCTAATTTGGGACGATTGGTTTCTGCGTCGAGTCGTTCACGCAGGGCAGGGTCGGTGAAGTGTTCCAGTTGCTCGGCCTTGTCGTGAATTTTGCGGGTATCAACGCGGACTTGCGATACCAGGTACTGCTCCCACAAGCGATGAGAACGCACCAACCCCTGAGCGCGAGTGCGACCGTGCTTCGTGAGTTGATGGCCATCGCCCGTACTCGCCACCTCTTTGCGCCGCCGAAGCCATGAGAGAACCATGCGCAAAGTTTGACGCTCGCAGAGAAGAATCTCTTGTAAATTCTCGACACTTGTTTTTGTGGCATGGCCGCGTTCTTCAATACGATAGAGCAAGGCAATCACATCTTCCGCCAAAATACCCCAGGCCAGCAGACGCCGTCGCACCAATTTCACCAATACTCCATGGCGAGGGCCCAATGCGGCCGCGAAAAATAGGATCACACCGGCAGCGACTGCCATCATTCCGGCCGTGGTGGTGCTGTGATATCCGAACCAGGCAGGCACGACCAGTGCGCCAAGGTGTCCCAGGATCGCGGCGAGAGCCGCCAAGACCACACTCAATGCAAGCATGGTGGTTAATCGGTCTGTCAGCATGTAGGCAGCCGCTGGAGGGACAATGAACATGGCAACTACCAGGATATTACCCACGGTCTCAAAACTTGCGACTGCGGTCACTGCGACCAGCACCATCAGCAGGTAGTGCATGAGACTTGCGTTGAATCCCGTGGTCGTCGCCAGCGCCGGATCGAAGGAGCTGATTTTCAGTTCCTTCAGAAACAACAGCACAAAGGTAGCATTGATGGCAGCCACTATGGCTAAGGTGACAACCGCACGCGGTATTTCGTGTCCACCGATAGACACTGTGTCGAGAGGTGTCATCTCGATGGCGCCATAGAGAACGCAGCCAGGATCGAGATCGACATGGTCCGCCCCTTGCACAATTAAAACCAGCCCCAAGGCAAAGAGTGAGGTAAATACCACTCCCATCGATGCGCTCTCATCCACTTTGCCAACTCGGCGAATCCATTCGGTGAACAACGCAGTCAACACGCCGACCAGGACCGCGCCGACAAACATCGGCATACTGCTGCGGCTTCCACTGAGAAAGAATGCCCCTGCCAACCCGGGTAATACCGCATGACTAATCGCGTCACCCAGCAAGCTCATTCGACGCAGAACCAGAAAGTTCCCCAATAATGCGGCGGCGACGGCACACAAAATACCAGCAGCGACAATCCAGCCATCCAGGGCCCAATTCCAATTTGCCAGAGCATTCATGGATTAGCTCCCACCCGAGGAAGTGGAGTGAATCACATCATGCGGCAATACCAGCTCGTGAGGACTCGCCGGAACGCCCGCAGGCGTTTTTTCAAGTTGCGATTCCAACTCAGCGACAACTTCCGGTTCGAGCACATGCTCAATTGCGTCGGCGTCACGGTCGACCTGACCTGGAGCGATGTCTGCGTGAGTGATCAAATAGAGTTCCCAAAGTCGATGCTGTCGGGTTAAACGGGCAGCTTCCACCAGGCCTCGCCGGGTCAGATGAATCTGCTCGTCGGTCCGTTCGACATATTGGGCCCGTTGAGCCCGACGGATGGCCCAGTGCAGACGCCGGAGCGACCAACTCCGATTCGCCTTGAGTTGTCGCATCGATACCACACCTCCGCCGGCGGACTGCTTGCTCAAAAGATTTGCCGAGGTTTCCAAAATTTCATAGATCGCACGCAGTAGGTGCTGGCGGTCGACGGTCCGGTTCAAACGGGTTTTTCTTGCCCAACGAATCACGACGCCGCGGGCTGAGCCAAAGACCATGCTGAATAAAAAAAAGACGGTGCAAACCAGTACAATCATGGCGCCCGATGGAAGCTTCGAAAACAGTGCGCTGATGGCAGCCCCGAACATGCCGCCAGCAGCTCCCAGCGATGCGGAAATGAAGATCATGGCCAACATTTTCTCAGTCCAAAACCGGGCCGCCGCTGCCGGAATGACAAGCAATGCGATCATCAGAATCAGTCCTACCGCCTGCAGCCCCACAATGGTGATGATCACGACCAGCCCCATCAATGCCAGGTCCAAACGCACCACCGGGAAACCATGGGAGCTGGCAAATCCTTCGTCAAAGCAGAGTAGTTTAAATTCTTTAAACAGGAGCATACAAACGCTCATGCACAACAGTGCAGCAGTGGCAATGAGAAGTGTATCTCTTACTCCCATCGACGCCGTCTTGCCATAAATGAATGCTTCTAATCCAGCTGCATGACCATGCTTCATTTGTTGAATGACACCCAGCAGGGCCACCCCCGCGCCGAAGAAAACGCTGAGCACGACGCCCAGCGCGGTGTCTTCTTTCAGACGCGTCCAATTGCGAATCATCAAGATAGTTCCCACGCCCATCAGGCCAGTGACAGTAGCTCCCAATAATAGAATGGGCAATGATTTTCCGTCGCCACCCAGGGAAGTCGCGAGCATGAATGCCAAGCCGATACCCGGCAAAGTCGCATGACTGAGTGCATCACCCATCAAAGCGCGTTTTCTGATGAGAGTAAAGCTACCGACCATACCCGCAGCACAGCCAAGCAAGGTCGTGCCCAGTATCACCACGCGGGTGTTGTAATCCTGCAGAAGAAGTACTCGGCAGCACTGGTCCCAGGAGGGCCACGTCACCGATCGATCGGTGATTGTCGAAGATAAGGTCACAGGGGATAAGGTGAAAGGGCTTGGGGGGCTGATAGCTTTTGCGGTTACGCTCGTACCGAATACACAGACCAACAGGCAAGCGATTGCCGTACTTTTGATGCGGTGTTTCATAACGAACGCTCCCGACGTCGCATGGCCTCCGACACCTCTTCCAGCAGCGTCAGTCGACCGCCATAGGTTTTGTGTAAGTTGTCCCGCGTGAACACTTCTTGGACGGGCCCATGGGCAACGATTCGCATATTTAACAGCACCACATGATCAAAGTATTCAGGAACCGTTTGCAAATCGTGGTGAATGACAATGACCGTTTTTCCGCGTTCCTTCAGTGCATGCAAGATTTCAACGATGGCCCGTTCTGTGGCTGCGTCCACCGCAGCGAACGGTTCGTCCATCAAATAAAGGTCAGCGTCCTGCACCAACGCGCGGGCTAAAAAAGTACGCTGTTGTTGGCCCCCCGAAAGTTGATTGATCTGACGGTTGGCCAGATCGGCAATGCCTACCTTGCTGAGTGCTTCCAGGGCTATCTGGCGATGCTTCTTACGAACTGGCAGGCACCAACCAATTTTGTTGTACAAGCCCATCGCCACAACATCCAACGCATCGACTGGAAAGTCCCAATCGACACTCTCCCGTTGCGGTACGTAGCCTACACGGTGTCGATTTTGCAGGTAGCTGTCTCCAAACACGCGAATTCGCCCTGACGCGCGCGGAATCAAATCCATCACGGCCTTGAGCAGGGTGCTCTTACCTGCTCCATTGGGCCCAACAATCCCGACCAGCGAGCTTGCGGGAATGTCAAAGCCAACGTCCCAGATGACTGGTTTTCGGTGATAGGCAACCGTGAGATCGTAGACAGATAGTGGTACCGCACTTGCGTCACTCTGTTCGGGCTGGGCTGTGGATGTTGTGATCACTCGCTTTCTCCCGAATGAGGTGAAAGCTTACCGCACATTCCCTTTTCCGGGGCGTCGCCGCCGAGACCTCTCACCACCAAGGTGATATTGTGATCCAGCATTCCACAATAGGTCCCCTCGTAGGTTCCCATTTCTCCCATCGCATCGGAAAACAACTCACCGCCAATGGTAATCGTATGATTTTTTGCCAAGGCACCTTCGACGATCGCTTCGATATTTTTGCGTGAAACACTACTTTCCACGAAGACTGCGCGCACGTTGTTGGCGACTAATTGATCGACCAGTTCGTTGATACGCAGCAAACCGGCTTCGGATTCCGTGGAAATTCCTTGAATTCCCTGAACATCCAAGCCATAGGCGCGACCAAAATAATTGAATGCGTCGTGCGAAGTAATGAGTATCCGGCTTCCCTTGGGAATCGAACCGATTGACTTAACGCCATATTCATGCAGTGCAGTCAGCTGTTGTTGATATTTCTGGGCGTTGGTCTGGTAATCGGTCTCATGGACTGGATCAAAATCGGCTAGCGCCTCGGCCACCGCATCGACACACTTGGTCCAGGCCAACACATCCATCCAAACATGGGGATCGTAGTGTCCGGCGAAGTCCTTTGGCTCAAGAAGTTCGGCTTCGTCAATCATTTCGGTGACTGCGAAGACGGGTTTGCTTCGAGCTACTTTGATCAGTGTGTCGGACATCTTTCCCTCAAGCATCAAACCTGAGTAGAAGACAATGTCCACGGTCATGATTGTCAACACGTCATCCCGCGTCACTTTGTACAGGTGAGGATCAACACCAGCGCCCATGATTTGAGTAACCGCAAGATGTTCACCGCCAACGTTTCGCACGATATCAGCCACCATGCCAACCGTTGCAACGGTGGCGATGGGATACTCACGATGAGATGCGGATTCCAGAGATGCGGAAGCCCCGTCGGGTACCGAAATGGAGTCGCTACAGCCAAGGCAAAGCGCCAGGATCATGAACAGGGCGAATGGTTTTTTCATGCGAATTTCACTAGTGATCATGAGGTTGCTTGGCTTGGGTTAGACGTCCAATGGGCGCTCCAAAAATTGCCTAAATTGCAAGCCTGTTTCAGGTTAGAGAGCACTGGAGGTCGAATTCCTAACCGCGCAACGGTGACAGCGTTCAGCCGTGGGCGCAAGCCCGCGGAATGATTAATTTTTAAACCCAGCCGTGCAGCGGCGACAGCGAGTTTTCCAATTAGAGAGTGGTGACTTTGGGTAGTATTCATGGTGGATTGATGAGATTTGAATAAGGCGCGGATTTGAGTGATTCATTCGCTTTCGCCGCTACGCGGCTAGAAACTATCACCAACCAGTTCCGTGGGCTCGCGCCCTCGGCTTTATGCTGCCGCCACTTCGTGGCTGTTGAGTCGTTGCTGCAGTGTCCAAATAACGTACTTACGGAGCGAAAGTCACATTGTAGCAGTTGCTACACTCCGTCTCCAATTGTAGCAATTGCTACAGTTGTGTCAAGACGGTATGATTGCCATTGGGAAATTCGTTGATATCAGTCGATGAGGGAAAGATTGTGACAGAAGCTGCCTGGGACTCCGAACCGCACCAAAGGACCCGACGTGATCACACCACCGAAAAGGCTGAGGATTACGTAGAAGCGATCGCTGACATCTTGGATAAACAGGATACATGCAGAATCACCCATCTTGCCAAGCAATTCGCAGTCAGCCATGTGACAGTGCATCGGATTGTCGAACGGCTGCAAAATGAGGGGTTGGTCATGACGAAACCGTATCAGCCAATCACACTGACGGCCAAAGGTAAGCGTCTTGCATCGATGTGCCGGCAGCGTCATAAGATCGTCTATCGCTTTCTGCTTGCCATCGGAATCGATGAAATCACTGCCGCAATGGACGCTGAGGGTATTGAACACCATGTGAGCCCTACGACTCTCAAGCGTCTTGAGGAGTTGGCTGAGGAGTTGGCTGGCTGAGTTGTGGCCTGTTAGAATCGTGTAAAAATGACCGTAACTCCTTTCCTTGGAACGTTTAACAGCAATATATAAGTGCCATCGGGCACCAGCACGACCGCCTTCGGCCTGCCGTTCCGTGGAGATTTATCGACGATTACGTTCCGATTGGCCCCATGGAGAATCTATTATTTTTGCTGATTTCGCACGATGTGGTAGTCTTAAGGAGTTATCTGCAATCGATGTGCAGGAAAGCTCGCTTTCTATCAACAATCATTGCTCCCATGCAAACCAAAAACCTACGATATTACAAGCGTTATCGCATGGAGCTTGATCTGCGTCGTTGGCGCTGCTCAGAGCGTTCATTGCCACCCGGCTACAGTCTGATTCCCTGGAACCCTTGGCTCCTGGAGGAGCATGCGGAAGTGAAGTATTTGAGTTTTCGTGATGAAATCGATGCCCAAGTGTTTCCCTGCCTGGGCGCGTACGAAAGCTGTCGACTGCTCATGCAAGAGATTCAAGGTAAAAAAGGCTTTCTTCCTGAGGCAACCTGGCTGGCCCGATATGATGATGGCGAATTGGAATCTGGTCATGCTCGGTATTGTGGTACCATCCAGGCGATCGTCTCACAGCAAGAGCGGGGAGGCATTCAGAATATCGGCGTTACTCCCCATCATCGAGGCAATGGTCTGGGAATCGCGCTGATCATGGCATCGCTAAAAAGCTTTCAGCAATTGGGTCTGTGTCGAGCCCGCTTGGAAGTAACCGCCGTCAATCAGCGCGCCGTGGAGCTTTATCAGCGACTCGGATTTTCCACAGTCCGGACACTCTACAAAACCGTGGAGCTTGCCTACTGTGATTCCGCCCGGTAGGGTGTGTCGGTACTCGTGTATCTCATTTTCCTGGTAGACTCCCAGCTTTGTTGGGGGATAAACAGAATTTGAAAATGTCAAAGTCATGGAACCATGAGCTGATACTTAAGCTAGCCACACTCCACACTCCACACTTCTGAATGCCCACTACTCTGCAGCAGCGCACCATCCACACACACGTATTGTCCAATCAAATGGTGTTGGTGGGCGAACCGACCGATAGCGTGCAATCGGCCGCATTTACCCTGTTGATACCCAGCGGTTCAAGCACCGATTCGGTTGATCGGCAGGGACTCTCGTCCATGCTTTGCGACATGGTATTACGAGGTGCGGGGGCGCGCGATAGTCGAGCTTTGATCAACGACCTGGAAGTACTCGGGGTGGAAAGGGGTGAATCGGTAGGGGTTTCCCAAACCAGTTTCAGCGCGGCTTCGTTGGCGGATAATCTGGCTGAAGCTCTTACTATTTACGCCGATATTGTACGCAGACCCCAGTTGTCAGCGAGTCAGCTGGAGTTTGCTCGGCAGGTTTGTGTTCAAGAATTGCGTTCTGTCGAGGATGAGCCAGCGCAAAAGCTCATGAACTTCTTGCGGCAGCGGTCTTATCCTGAGCCATGGGGACGCAGCAGTTGTGGGACCCAACAAGGTATCTCGGAGTGTGCGCTCAGTGATATTCAACAGCAGTGGTCTGCCCACTATCGACCCAATGGGACGATCCTGGGAGTCGCAGGAAACTTTGAATGGTCACAACTGGTGGAGCATGTGGAAAGCCTGTTTGGCGATTGGCCCACTTCTTCGGAGCAATCTTCGCTCCAATACAAAGAGGAAGATGTTCCAGTCCACCACAGTCATGATTCGAATCAGTGCCACTTGGGAATCGGCTTTCCTACGGTACCCTATCGTCATGAAGATTACCTGCAAGCTTGGGCAGCCGTTGGAGTGCTCAGCAGTGGCATGAGTTCACGCCTCTTCACAGAAGTTCGCGAACGACGTGGCCTCTGCTACACCGTGACTGCATCCCTGCAAACCCAGCTCGATCGGGCCCGTGTATTCTGTTATGCGGGTACTTCGTCGGAACGAGCGCAAGAAACCCTCGATGTTACTTACGCCGAACTTATACGTTTAGGTGAAGGAATCGAGCAGCAAGAGCTCGATCGATTGCAAGCTCAAATCAAGAGCGGTCTGATCATGCAGCAGGAATCAACCAGTGCCCGCAGCGGTTCGCTGGCACGCGATTGGTATCATCTAGGTCGCACTCGAACCTTGGATGAAGTCGGCCGTCTGGTAGACGGGCTTTCCAGTGATTCGATCAACCAATTTTTAGCTAACAATCCGCCGGGTAATTTCACCTTTGCCACCCTGGGCCCACAACCCCTGGAGCAACCCATTGAAGTTTAACAGCCACCAACTGGATAACGGTTTGGAAATTGTCGCCGAATGCAATCCCTCGGCCTATTCCATTGGACTGGGTGTATTTGTTCGCACCGGTTCACGCGATGAAACAGCAGAAGTTTCGGGGGTGAGCCACTTTCTTGAGCACATGGTATTCAAAGGTACGCCTCGGCGTTCGGCCGATGATGTCAATCGAGAGTTCGATGAGATTGGCGCGCATTACAATGCCTTCACTAGTGAAGAGAGTACCGTGTATTATGCGGCCGCGCTGCCCGAATATCAGAAAGCATGTATCGATTTGCTGACCGACATCATGCGGCCCAGCCTCCGCGAAGAAGACTTTTCCATGGAGAAGAAAGTCATCCTTGAAGAAATTCAGATGTACGCCGATCAGCCGCCCTTTGGTATGGACGACCGGCTTAAAGAACTCCATTACGGCGACCACCCTCTCGCCTACAGCGTCCTGGGAACGCTGCAATCGGTTGGCGATTTGGAAGTAGAAAAGATGCACCATTATTTCCAATCACGATACAGTCCATCCAACCTGTTTGTCGCGGCAGCCGGATGTGTCGATTTCGACGATCTGGTGGCACAGGTTTCTTCCTGTTGCGGTCATTGGGAAGCAAAGTCCGTGGACCGACTGCTGGCACCTGCCCGATCCAAGGTGTCCCAGGCCACGGCTTTTCCGACTCCCGTTCACTGTGTCCATCGTCCGACCGCGACTCAACAGTATCTCTTACAATTGGCCGATGCGCCTTCTTCCGAAGATGATAACCGGTACGCAGCGAAGTTATTTGCTACCATGTTGGGCGATGACTCCGGCAGTCGCATTTACTGGGAACTGGTTGACCCGGGACGGGTGGAGAGTGCCAGTTTGGGCCACTATGAGTACCTGGCAGCCGGCATGTACTACACTTGGGTTGGCTGCGATCCAGAGATGGCGGCCGACAACTTCGCGCAGCTTACCCAATTGCAACAACAGGCTGAAGCGACGGGCTTTACCCAAGAGGAACTCATACAAGCGAAAAACAAAGTGAAAGCGCGTGTGGTCCTGGGTAGCGAACGACCCCGCAATCGCCTGTTCAATGTGGGCGGCAATTGGATGCAGCGTCACGAATACCGCACTGTCCGTGATGACCTCGCCGCAATCGATGCCGTTTCACTTGATGACATCCACGCTGTGCTAGCTCAGTATCCACTCACGAACTGCACCACACTGACCATTGGGCCGTTGGAAGATCTTGGGACGTAGAATAGTTGTGCTGGCCCCGATGTTTTATGAGCCATCGCGCACTGATCGAGATAAGTTGCAGTTCCATGTTCATTTAAGTGAAGACCGTTACGGTAACCGCTGTGCCCGTCCTTCAGTGTAAGAGCGGAGTTGTTCGGCCTGTGTAGACAAATATCCGGGCTAAATGTCCGGGCCGATTGTACCGGTTTGGCAAGGCCTGCCGGACTGCTGTCAATTTCTTGGCTACCTGCCGGTGTTGGTCGATCCATGACAAAGACAGGTTATCCCTGCAGTTGTTGCAGCCAATCTTCTTGTATCAGGAAATCTCTACAAGTCAACGCTTTTACCCTTCTTTGAAAGGAACCACGGATGGTACCGGTCAATCTACGCCCTGTAGGGTTATGCATGCTGTCTCTCCTGTTCGTACCAGGTGTCGCACAGGGGCAGTTTTATTTTCCAGCTCAAGCTTCAACGAGTGCTTCCTCTGTGGCACAAGGTTACACGCCAATTACTCCCACTGCGCCAGCTTATGGTGCTACGGGGACGAGATATTTTGCGCCGCCCCAATCGACCAGATTGAGCATGAATACCGACACGGCAGTCGCTCCCATGCCTGCACCTGAGGCAGCAGGTGGTTCTGAGGTGACAGACAGCGGCTTGGCACCGTATGACGCATCCGCTGGCTGCAACGATTGCACATCATGCACGGTTTGTCCCCCACGACGCTGTTGCCCTTGGTACGTCTCGGCAGCCGGTTTGGTCATGGGACGCAATAGCCCCAATGGTGTTTGGACCAGCTACGAAACGGGCAACAATCCCAACCAGTTGACGAAAACGCCCGATGCAGAATCTGACTGGCGCGGTGGTGGCGACATACGAATTGGCCGATTCTTTGGCTGTAGTCGCTGGGCCCTTGAATTTGGCTTCTGGGGAATTGACAATTTTAGCGATAGCCAAACCACGACGCATGCCAGTACGGTAAGCTCGCCATTGCTGTTTCAGGATTTAGAGTTTGGTGTCGGCAATCCGGTTCAAACCTGGTTCGATGTGGCCGATGTGCACCGTCTTTCGCGTCACAACGATGTCTACAATTTCGAACTGAACATGATTCAGGGATTCCTGCCAAACGCCCGCTGCCAAAATTGCACCGGTCGGGCCATGATTGGTATACGGTATTTTGAGTTTGATGAAGATCTTAGCTTTGAAACGCTCGATCAGGGCGGTACATTTGGCGCCAATGGTGGATTGGATGAGGCGACCTTGAGCGACGCGGTTGAGAACAGCATGATCGGCATTCAGTTGGGCTACCTGCTGGAACATCGCATTGGGTGTCGTCTCAGCGCGTTCATCACCCCCAAAATTGGCATCTACAACAATCATATCAAGAACAATTTTCAACTAGTTCAGGGTGATGGCACGGTGGCCTCACCTACCGCTGCAAGTGGTGCCCCGGGCAATTTTCCAGTGAATACCTCAAAGGATATCGTCTCATTTCTCACCGAGGTTGATCTGGGCCTGCGTTATCAGTTAACCGAACGTTGGAGCCTCTTTGGTGGCTACCGAGTGGTGATTATCAACGGAGTTGGATTGTCGGACAATCAGATACCGCAGTACATTGTCGATGTCCCCGAAATTGCCGATATCGACACCAACGGCAGCCTTGTTCTTCAAGGTGCCTTTTTTGGAGCCGGATTTAATTTCTAGGCCGTGGCCACAAGCTGCCAACTTGAGTAGAGTACAGGCCGCCACTTCTGATAGAAGTGGCGGCCTTTTGTATTTTAGGCTGTAATACTAGTTTTTTGTAGCATCTCTCCAAGTCTTTGACACCCGCTATGACACCTGTAAGATTGAATAGCTAAAGGTGATGCCTGGCAGCGAGTACTACCAGGCGTCAGTGACACCATCTAATCATTAGACAGGAGGTGATGCCAGATGCCCCAGACCTCACTCGCCTAAGCTCGTGATAGACGCCACCACCCTTGCCGCCAACAATATCAAGAAAACTCGAAGTACACAGCGATATGGATTTCTTGGCTCCTCTTCTCCAGCGAAGGATATCTCTACGTCTATGGTGTGTCTATTGGCAATGGTGACCTCTAGTGCTTGTTGCACTTTAGCCTTGGTGATTTCATCTAGCGCATAGAGATGAATATTGCCGGCGTCACCTCCACGTTTTGGTTTGGGATAACTTATCCGTGCTGAATAAATGGCAAACTAGGAAATCGTGCTCTTGCCATATCTTCCTTCTTCCCCGGCTGACAATAACATTAAAGAGATTTTATCTTTTAACCGGACTTTTCGTAACGAAGACTTGGCTGCTAACACATAGGCAGAATCGCTCAAATCACCTTCCTCTGATATCCTGATCAACACGTGCAAATCAGGAGTGATTGTTGAAGCCGCAGATACGATTCTAAGCCATTTTCTTTCCCAGGGTGGCACTGATCGATCTGGAACCTTGGTAGTAATTATACGAGAGTGTATGCTCGGGTCTTTCGCTGAAATAGGGACCGCTGAATAATCCAAAACTTCGCGAATGACTCCAGTCTATAATCGAACCACAAAATGGAGCCTTGCACAACGGACTCCGACTCGGTTTCACGAGTCTTCCCCATACACCAACGGGAGGCAATCCTGGAATCTGGCTGATATGCTCTATTAAATAGGTTCTTCAGTGATTTTAGTGGCCAATTTCAGTTGGCATCAGTTTAAGCTTCCCGCAATAGAAGAGGATACGAGTACGATAGTTTTCAAAGGCACGAAATCCTCTAGCTTGTGACTTAATTGATTG
>JBDOMT010000268.1:0-35755 GCA_039831705.1 Pirellulales bacterium
AGTGGCTGATTGCTGAGCCAGAAACGGGTGAATTCACATATTTCCCGAGTTTTTTAGGGTAATCTTGCCCATTGGCGCTTTGCGAGCTACTCTTCTGTGCTAAGTTGCTGCAGGCGCTGACCTGTCAGCTACTTAAAATGGTTGTTTTTCCTGTTTTTTTCGGTACATTACCGCTTGTTTTTTTACTGTGGCAGCTTTTTAATCAGCAGCAAGCCGCAATGGGATGCGAGCACATCATTTCATGTTTCCCTATATCTAAGGAGGGTTTCCTACAATGGCGAAGGCCGCAGCACAAAAACCGCCCACCAAGACAGAGGTTTTTACTAACATAGCCGAAGCAACCGGCCTGTCTAAGAAAGACGTGGGAGCCGTATTAGAGTCACTGAATGACGAGATCGCCAAGTCTTTAGGCGAGAGTGGGCCAGGAACCTTTACGATTCATGGTCTTTGCAAGATCGTGGTGCAGCGTAAACCGGCCACACCTGAGCGCGAAGGGATTAATCCTTTCACGGGTGAAAAAACGACGTTCAAGGCGAAACCAGCCCGAAACGTCGTCAAAGTTCGCCCGCTCAAGAAGCTCAAAGACATGGTCTAAGAGTCACTATTTTCCCGAATGTTGGACTCAGGTCCATTCATCAATGGGAAAGTTGACGAAATTAATTGCGCCCAACGTTGGCAGTCATGGTAAACGTCCGTTGCCATGCTTCCTGCGTTGGGCGTTTTTTGCTGCCCGTGGCGTTTTTTACTACCTGCAAAGGGCAACGATGCGCCAAGCAGGCGAGAGGGCAATGGGGGACAGGTTCAATGGGAGACAGGCCACTTCGATGCTTCCATCTGCTAAGAAATAATTTCTTCCACCACATTACCGGCCACATCTGTGAGACGATAGTCACGTCCGCTGTGCCGGTAGGTGAGCCGTTCGTGGTCGATGCCTAGGAGATGAAGAATCGTCGCCTGCAGATCGTGAACGTGGACTGGATTCTCTTCGATGTTGAAGCCAAAGTCGTCGGTGCTGCCATGTACGTAGCCGCGTTTTACACCTCCGCCTGCCATCCACAGACTGAAGGCATTGGGATGGTGATCGCGACCTTCCTTGCCGACCGTGCTGCCACGACGGACTTCTCCCATCGGAGTGCGCCCAAATTCGCCAGCGCAGACAACCAGCGTTTCATCGAGTAAATCGCGTTGCTTAAGATCTTTGAGTAACCCGGCCATGGGTAAGTCGGTCATGCCGCAGTTGTCGTCCAGACGCTTGTTCAATTCATTGTGATGGTCCCAGGACGAGTGGATCAGATGGACGAATCGGACCCCACGCTCGACCATGCGGCGTGCCAGCAGACAATTTGTGCCAAATTGTCGCGTGCTGTCCGCATCGAGTCCATAGAGGGCTCTTGAAGCAGCAGTTTCTTTACTGAAGTCGAGTAGCTCTGGTGCGGCGCTTTGCATCCGGAAGGCCATCTCATAGGAGGCAATGCGTGATGCGATTTCAGAATCTCCTGTGCTTTGCTGATGCATTTGATTGAGATCGCTCAGGGCATCGAGACGAGCTCGCTGGGTTGCCTCACTAATACCGGCTGGGCGGCTGAGATGCAAAATCGGATCGCCCGTGTTGCGAAAGAGGACTCCCCGATACTCCGACGGCATGAACCCATTCGTCCAAACCGAACTTCCCGCTCCCTCCAGGCCGTGTCCATCGTCAGAAGTGAGTACCATGTAACCGGGCAGGTTCTGGCAATCGCTGCCGAGCCCATAGTTCACCCACGAGCCGATACTGGGATTGCCAAAGAGTGTGATACCGGAGTGGAGCAACAATTGTGCTGGGGTGTGATTACTATGTTCTCCATGCATCGAACGGATGACGCACAGTTCATCAGCCATCTCAGCGGTATGCGGCATCACATCGGAGAACTCGATGCCACTGTTCCCGTACCGTTTGAACTTGCGTGGACTGGCCATCACCGTCTCAAGGATGCCGCCGGTGGCGCTCTTCTTCGCCTTAATTAGGGACTCAGGCATGGGCTCGCCATGCAAAGCGGCCATCTTTGGTTTTGGGTCGTACATGTCGATCTGCGACTGGCCTCCCATCATGAATAGGAAGACAACATTTTTTGCACGTGGTGCGAAGTGTGGATGCGGCGCGGCGGAATGTGCCTCACTGGCCAACAAATGCCACAGCGCCATGGCACCGAACCCATGGGAACTGCGGGCTAGGAAGTCTCGGCGTGAAAAACAAGACGACGACATTTGGGTAACTCCGGAACTACTCACGAGTAATCGTTTCATCGAGATTCAGTAGAACGGTGGACAGGGTAATCCAGGCGGCGTATTCAGCGTTGCCTCCATCGTGGCTGGAGTCTTGAAGCAGCTTGCGTCTGGAAGTAGCTTCCTCTTCGTACAGTCTCTTTTGCTGATCGAGATAGGTCAGCAGTCGTTCCAACTCTTTGGGTTGCACTGGGCGGGCGAGTACGATTTGGAATGCCTGGTTGAGTCTGCTTGCATCATCGTTAGGTGATTCACGCATAATACGAACGGTTAGCGCCTGAGCGGCCTCAAAAAACGCAGGATCGTTCAGCAGGTTGAGCGCCTGCAATGGAGTATTCGAACGTTCGCGACGTGTGCAACTGTGACTGGTATCGGGCATGTCAAAAGTGACAAACTGAGCAAAGGGTGAGGTGCGCTGGATGAAGGTATACAGGCCACGGCGATAGCGATCTGCTCCCTGACTGGTTTCCCACTCATTGCGGTAGCCCCCCTCAGACACACTGGCCGGCTGTTGCGGTTTGACACAGGGACCTCCGACGGTGGGCGAAAGCAAGCCACTCACCGCAAGTGCCGAATCACGCACCGATTCGGCGGAAAGACGCAGCCGGGCCTGGCGTGCAACAAACTCGTTGTCAGGGTCGACCTTCGCCAATTCGGGGCGCGACCGCGATGACTGCTGGTATGTCTGTGAGGTAACAATGACTCGCAGCATTTCTTTGACGCTCCATTGCTGACGCGGGAACTCAAGTGCCAGCCAGTCAAGTAGTTTCGGGTGAGTGGGGCGTTCCCCGCGCACACCAAAGTTTTCCGACGTCACCACAATGCCGCGTCCGAACAGTTTCTGCCACAGCCGGTTGACGGCAACGCGGGCTGTTAATGGATGCTGCGGCGAGACGAGCCATCGGGCCAGTGACAGACGATCGACTTTGGTGTCCGTCCCGATTGCCGGCAGCACCGCTGGTGTGTTTGCTTTCACTTCGTCACCAAAGCGGCGGAAGTTTCCTCGCACGTGAATGTGAGTTGTACGTTGCACTACGGACCGCATCATGCCTGGAGCACGGGTGACTTCAGGAAGGTCCTCCGACAGGGATTCAAGCCGCGATCGAAGTTCACTCAGCTTCAACTCTTTGGCTTTCTCCTCATAAACCGCGGGAATGTTTTTCAGGAAGTAGTCCAGTAATCGATCTTGTTGATCCCGCGTGCGCTCTGCGAGAGGAATTTTGAGAATATTGAGTCCTTCGAGCTGTCCTCCACCCAGGTCCTGCCCCCATTGTAGCCCCAGCAGTTCCAGCTTGCGGTCCCAGGAAAAATCTTCCCCCGGATTCGCTTCAGCGAACAAGATCTCCTTCTCCCATTTGGCCTGAAGCTCAGCGAGCGGTTCAGCCAGCGGGACAAGAAGTTCGGCACGCTGGCGATCATGTTTCGGTTTCGCATCTGCCCAAGGAGTGAACTCACCAGGCAATGGCGCATTAAAGTTGATCTCGTCCGCATTGTTGAAGAAAGCATAGAGTTGGTAAAATTCCTGCTGTGAAATTGGATCGTATTTATGATCGTGGCACTCGGCGCAGGCAAAGGTAAGAGCAAGCCATGAGGTTGCTACCGTTGACGTCCGGTCGATTACCTGCCCAACGCGATACTCTTCCAAATCGGCACCACCTTCGCGATTGCTCAATGTGTTGCGCAGGAATCCGGTGGCCATTCGTTGCGTAGGTGTTGCACTGGGCAGTAAATCACCCGCAAGCTGCTCCATCGTGAATTGATCGAACGGAAGATCGCGATTGAATGCATCGACAACCCACTGTCGATATCGCCACGCGACTGGCCGGATGAAATCCGTCAGGTAACCGTCGCTGTCAGCATAGTGCGCCAAATCCAACCACCAACGGGCCCAGTGCTCTCCGAAATGTTCAGAAGCCAGCAGGCGGTTAACGACTCGCTCATACGCATCAGGGCGGGAGTCATGAACAAACGCATCAACTTCCAGCGGAGTTGGCGGCAAGCCCGTGAGGTCCAGGCTCAAACGGCGGATCAACGTTGTTCGACGGGCTCTCGGCGATGGCCTAATGTTTTCTTTTTCAAGCCGCGCGCGGACAAAGCGGTCTATTGGATGATCAACTTTCGCAACCACCGGCGGTTCTCTCCGTTCCGGTGGAATGAATGCCCAATGGGCTTGGTAGTCAGCCCCTTGCTTGACCCAAAGACGCAGGACTTCCTTTTGCGTTGGAGTCAGACGCTTTCCCGAATCTTTCGGTGGCATCAGCTCATCGGTGTCTGCGGTAAAAATACGATCGATGAGCGCACTTTGGGCCATATCCCTCGGTGTTATAGCCCGCGCGCCCGAATCAAGTTCCTGCGTAGCCCCTTCGATGGTATCTAAACGCAGGCCTGCTTCTCGCTTCTTTTGATCAAAGCCATGACAACGAAAGCAATTGTCCGCAAGGATGGGCAACACATCTCGGTTGTATTGCACAGGCGGTGCTGCTAGGGCACCACTTTCGGCGGACATCGCGACAATAAACCAACACGCATCCCAAAAAACTGGGCCCCAAAAAACTTGTAGAGCAAGACTGGCTAAAAAGCGGCGTGAGTTCATGACGGTTGGTGCCAACCAATGGGGTCCACTGGCTAACTCTGAACTCTCAGAGAGCACTGCGGACTCTTGACTAAACTAATGGTCTAGAATAACAATCTAATCATGAGCACCGTCAAATACAACCCTCTGGCTCCTATGGTTGCGGCTTGATTCTTTTGTCGAAAGGAGCGAAATGGTACGGCTTCCGAAGGAGCTTAACTTTTCGTTGAACATTGGACCGACGGCGCACCTGGGCCGAGATTGGCTGCGGGGCCGCATAGAATTTGATCCGTTAAGTGTGACCGAGCACTTGGCCGACGCCGCTTGGAAATCCTTGCAGCCCGACGACTCGTCAATCAAGCCAGGCTAGTGTCTGGTCAATCCTTAAGTACTGGCAGGACAAAAGTTTATTTGTGCGTCAATTCAAAAAAATAAGATTTGACAAAGAACTAGTACTGTGAATCGAGATATTCTTGATGTCAGACCCCATGCAGGGTAAAATCACTCAGTGAGGGTAGAGAAGCGTGAAGTAGTGTTTTCTATGGAATGATTCGTTCATTGAGTGAGGCCGCATTGCATCCAGTCGAGGGAAATAGTGGTGTGAAAAATCCGATTAGGCTATCGGTGTTGAGGGTGGCCACCCTATCTATTGCAACGAGTATTCTGGCTATTGCAACGAGTGGTCTGATTCCGATGTGGGTTGCAGGGGTTCCATTGTCGATTGCTGGGATCCCCTCGAAGGTAGCTCGGGCGGTGGAGTCTGAAACCGATGGCCCATTGTCAGACACTTCCACGCAAGGGCCTACGCATTGGGCTTTTCGCCGCTTGCAGCGGCCAGTGACGCATACGCCGTCCGTTGCAGACGAAAGTAGCCAACCGATTGATCAATTCATCGCGACTGCTCAGCGTCAGGCAGGTGTCAACTCGGTTGAACTGGCAGACCGTCGTACCCTCGTACGGCGCCTGTTTTATGATCTCATTGGATTGCCTCCCACTCCGGACGAGGTGAATGCTTTCCTGAGCGACAATACAGCAGATGCCTTCGAACGCCTGGTCGATCGATTGTTGGAGTGGCCCGAATTTGGCGAACGGTGGGGCCGTCACTGGTTGGACGTAGCCCGATATGCCGATTCGAATGGCTGCAGTATCGAATCAAACAATACTTACGACAATGCCTGGCGTTACCGCGACTACGTGATCACTGCACTCAACGAAGATAAGCCTTACGACCAGTTTGTCATCGAACAGATTGCCGGGGATTTGCTCAGCGCGGTTTCGGATCAGCAGCGGAGTCGGCAGTTGATTGCCACCGGATTTTTACTTTTGGGTCCCAAGGCGTTTGGAACTTCGGGTTTTGAGCGATTTCAACTCGATGTGGTGGATGAACAGGTCGATACGATCGGCAAAGCACTGCTCGGCCTCTCGCTCGGTTGTGCCCGTTGTCACGACCACAAATTCGATCCGATCACCGCCGAAGACTATTATGCACTGGCAGGGATTTTTTCCAGTACTCACAGCGTTCATCAGCAAAAGGGATGGCGCCAAGGTCGCACTTGGAATCGTGTTGTCTTGCCGGGGCTGGATTCGGCCACTGCGGAGGTGCTCGTCAAGGAGTACCAGCAACGGGTTAAGGCTGCCGCTGAGGGCGAACTTTTGAAACAGGCCAAGTCGGCCGTCGAGGAAGCCAAAAAACGACTCGAGAAATTAAAGAAGAGCAAAGAGGCTGCGGATGAGGTAGCGGTAGCCCAACAACAATTGGCCCAAGCAGAGCGGGCAGTTCGTAATGCGGGTAAGGCGAAAAAAGTACTACCTATTGTCAGCCCAGTTCCGGTCGCCATGGCCGTGGCCGATCGCGAACAACCAGTCGACGAGCAGTTTCGATACCGCGGACAAGCCGATGAGAAGGGGGATCGAATTTCACGCCGTGTACCGCCTCTGTTTCATGTTGGTCAGGCAGGTCGAGACGGACAGGCAGATCGAGAAGGACAGGCAGATCGATTTGCAATTCCCTCTCACACTTCCGGTCGTCTGCAGTTAGCCCAATGGCTGGTCGATGTCGATCTGGGGGCCGGGCCGTTGTTGGCTCGAGTCTGTGTGAATCGTATCTGGAACCATCTGATGGGTCGGCCCTTGGTATCTACCATTGATAATTTCGGCATCGCAGGCAGCAATCCGTCGCATCCGGAATTGCTCGAATATTTGGCCGCTACGATGGTGGAAGATGGATGGTCGGTTAAGCGAATCATCCGTCGGATCGTACAGACGAGAACTTATCGTCTGGCCGCGATCGACCACCCACGGGCACATCAGGGACTACGGGCACATCAGAGGCCATTGGCTCAACAGGTTGACCCTGACAACCGGCTTCTTTGGCGGCATCAGATCAAACGTATGGATGCGGAGTCGCTTCGCGACACGCTATTGATGTTGAGTGGGATGCTGGATCGACAGCGGGGTGGCAAAACCTTACAGCATCTGGGGCTACTTTCAATTTCAAGTGACTACATGGAACTGGATACCCCATCACCTTACCGTCGGCGCTCGGTTTACCTGCCCATCCTACGCGATGCGTTTGGATTTAGTCGGCTGTCCGATGAAGCGCTTGGCCTCCTGGCCACCTTTGATTTTGCTGATCCCAATTTGATGTGCGGTGGGCGCACTACGACCACCGTTCCCACACAGTCGCTTTTTTTTATGAATAGTCCTTTCTTGATGGACCAGTCAAGAAAAATTGCTCAGAGATTATTGGAGGAGCAACGTTTCTCCACTGACCGTGAGCGAATGGAAGAAATATTCCTTCGTGTGTTGGGACGCCCGGTCGGACCCCAGGAGTTGCAGGAGTCGCTCCACTATCTGGCCGTTTTTCCAGAGTTAACGCGCGGTGAGAATGAGACTGAAACAGAGCAGGTCCGGCTAGTGTCTGGTCAAGCTTCACTTTTGGGGTCGCCGCCGCAGCAAGTACTTGCCAAGGCAGAGTTTATGCGTGCGTCGACCCAAAAAGATAAATTGGACAAAGCACTAGAGGCTTGGTCGAGTTTTTGCCAGGCCCTACTTGGATGCAATGAATTCCTGTTTCTCAATTGATTGTACAACGAAGAATTGTTAACGAATAATGTTTTATCGAAATTGTAATAGTGGCGCTGGCCAAGAGCGGCCCAGTCAACCTTCTGCGGCTGATGAAGAGTGTGGTGCGCATTCGTTGTCGGATTTGCCCTCTGCCGCAAACACCGCGAGGGTTCTTTCTCGGCGTCAGTGGCTCGGCCAGACGTCGCTCGGATTTGGTGCGATGGCGTTGGCCGGGTTGCAGGCGGAACAGGCAGTTGCCGGTGCAGTTAGTTCCACGCTGCCGCACGCTTTCCCCCGGGCCAAGCGAATTATCCTCCTGTTCATGCAGGGCGGGCAGAGCCAAATGGATCTGTTTGATCCGAAACCGGATTTGAAGGGCCTCGATGGCCAGTCGGTCGATAAGAAGGGTGGCAAAAAGAAGTACAAAGGATCACCGTTTCGGTTTACGCGATACGGTCAAAGTGGTCTCGAGATGAGTGAACTGTTGCCCCATCTGGGCGGTTGTGCGGATGACCTCTGCGTGGTCCGGTCGATGGTGACCGGTTCCGCCAATCATTCCAACGCCATGCTCCAATTTCACACCGGTTCACAGAATTTTGTTCGCCCCTCGGTTGGGTCTTGGACCGTTTACGGTTTGGGAGCAGAGAGCGACTCGCTGCCAGGTTTCATTACCATTCGTCCCTCGCGTGCACACGGCACACGAGTCTATTCGAGTGCCTTTTTGCCAGCCTTTTACCAGGGGGCCGCTTTGGGGCACGATGGGGTGCCTATCGCTAAAGCAAAGTTTCGCTATCTAACCAACTCGCAGTGGACCCCGTCGCAGCAGCGTGCACAGATGGCACTCACACAGTCGTTCAATCGAAAATTTTCGCAGGAGAACGCCACCACTGCAGAAATGGAAGGTTTGATCGATTCGTACGAGCTGGCGTTCCGTATGCAGACCGAGGCACCCGACTTGTTTGATCTGTCAAAAGAACCCCAGTATATCCTGGACCTCTACGGCGTGGGGCAAAAAAAGACCGACGAAGTAGGGCGGATGTGCCTTCTATCGCGCCGGTTTGCGGAATCGGGGGTACGATTTATTCAGTTGAATCATGCGGGTTGGGACCACCATGGTTCGATTGATAGCGGTTTGCGCAACAGTTGTCAGGCGGTTGATCAACCGATCGCCGCCCTGCTGACCGATCTGAAGCAACGCGGCATGCTCGAAGAAACCTTAGTTGTTTCCAGCGGCGAATTCGGCCGCACCGCGACCGCAGAAGGTGAAGGAGCCAAGGCGGGCCGCGGCCACAATGCGAATGGCTTCAGTCTATGGATGGGAGGCGGAGGTATCCAAGGGGGAATGAGCTATGGACAGACCGATGCACTCGGTATTCGCGCGGTGGAAAACCGTGTGCCCATTCACGATCTGCACGCGACCATGCTCCACTGCCTGGGCATCGATCACGAAAGGCTGACGTACCACTATGCCGGTCGCGACTTCCGTTTGACCGATGTCTACGGCAACGTGATCCAGGATATATTGAAATATTCAGGCTAAGTATCAAAGCAGTGATTCAGCCGATTGAAGGCGAATAGTGCGAGACTGATAAATATCGCATAGAGTACGCCGATCTTCGATGGCCATATAGACGTGGCGCCAATCACGACCGTAAATGTCATCAGGTTGATCATACGTGAATGCAAAATTGACGCTGCGGTGTAAGGTGGAATTCCAAATTTTGGATCATGCAGAGCTTGCCTCATTTTAAGCCATGCACAGCCGACGATGAAAATGCCGGCAGGTGCAAAGAGGGCAATTCGAGTTGGAGGCCAGGTATATTGATCTACAGCGATGGCCTCAGCCAAGCCTAGTAGCAAGCATGCCTGAGAAGATCCACCCCAGACCAGCATGAATATTAGCAGGAAGGTGCTATAAACGATCGAAATCCCGCGCCGTCGTTCCACTCCATCATGGGCAAATCGCATGGTCAGTAGGAGGCCTGCGACGTACATCAAACCCAATAAGGTACCAACCGTGATAAAATCCTCGCGCGCCATTGTGGTGACCAGCAGAAATACTCCCAAGGCCATCGAAAGTGTTTCACACCATCGCCAATAGGTGGAAGAATTGTCGTCTTGCACGGTTTGCCGATTTTCATCGACTTGTCGAATGGCCCAAATCAGAACGATTACATAAAGCAGACCCAGGTGAAATCCTGAGTGGAGTTCCCACATCTTCCACCAATCGACCAAGTTGGGTGAGACTTCATATCCAAGGCACCAGAGGGCCGACAATGGAAATCCGATGCCGAAGCCAATTCCCAGCACCAGTCCGGCGAACCGTGTGAATCGATCGCGTTCCAGGATTGCGACCCCTAATGCACCGATCCACCAGCCGACGACAATGATATTCTGCGAGTTGGTATAGACCGTTCGTCCCAGGTGGTTTCCCAGCTCTCCTGTGAACAGGCCAAGCTGATCGTTTGGAAAGAACAGCCATTGGGCAACAGGCAGCAACAGAATCATGGCCACACCCACAGCGCAGAGAGATAGAATTCGAGCGATCCAAGTCGGCCAATATGCTTGGGTGATGACAAACCAGGTGCCCGCACTGACCAGCGTACTGACGAGCCAGGCAAGCATCATACTTCTTTGTGTCGTTGCACTCGCGACCGGATCGATGATGCCATTCAACTTGGCGACGTAGAGGCCAAGGTCCCAGTTTGGAAAGAATAGCCATGGCCACAATTGCACAGCCAGTCGCGCCAGCATGGCAACCCCCACAGGAATCGTCAATCGGACAAGCCAGATACCGAGCGATTTTCTACCAGCGAGTGCCCAGCCCAAGGCAATTCCGCCAGGGGCCGCCCATCCAATTCCGCAAAGCGCAAACCAGGCATAACCGATCCAGGCCGAGACCGGTATGATCTGGTCGCCAACGTTGAAGCTTCCGCGAATCCATGAGACATACTGGCCATAGCCCAGCTCACCACCTAGCGCAATTCCCAGCCCTAACCACAACGGAATTCCCCGTGCATCGATGCCTTTACGCCAACAGAAGTACCACCACAACAGGCCCCAAGTCATTCCAGGAATGATGGTCCCATCGATGCCATTCCAACCACTGGTGCCACGAATTGCCCAAGTGATTGCTCCCATACTCGCAAAGACCAGCATGGCGTATACAATTTCACCAAGCGCAAGACGCTCAGACCGATGTCGCCAATAAATTTGCCAGTTGGCGATGTTCATGGTTCACTCACTCTTCAGCAACCAGACTTCGGCTACATGCGAGTGCAATCTCCAATTGAGGTGCGACTCGTCGACTTGATCCCAAGTCAAACGGAGTGTGCCGTCGGCGGTTAACGCGGATGGTACTGCAAACTCCTGAAATTGTCCAATTTGTTTTGCCTTCCTTGTCACAGGTAACAGCGCGCCGTCCCCACGCAGAGGGGACTCACCTTGTCCTGTCAGTCGAACCGTATAGTGAGCATTTGGATCCAAACCATCGTAGGCGAGACCCTCAGGCCAGCGCATATGGTGCAACCAGGCCAGTCGCCAACGACTCTTCCCTTCGTTCACCCAGGCATGCCCTGGATTATCATGTTGTCGGCCCTCAGGGTCGGTGTTGGTGTCTTCGCCACGAATTACCCTGGGTGACTTGCCCACATGTCCAATGTCGTCATAGAAACTGCCAGGTCCTGGATGGTCCCACTTCCGAATGATCTCCAATCGAGAGAGTTTGTCCCGTTCGCTATTCAAATCCCGGATTTTTTTGAATTCATCCTCCAGCCACCATCGATCATTGAGCGGCCGGTCGATAAAATCCAGCACGCAGCCACGTTCCGCTCCACTGCCCCCATGACGTTCGACGCTGGTTTGGTAGCCGATTGATTCAAATAACGCGTCAGCGAACTCTTGGATGCGGGCTCTTAATTGTGGCTGACAAGGTTGCTCGCTGGCCCGATTGAGGGCCTTTTCGGCCAGGAGCATCGCCGCATCGGCTCCCACTTCCACGGCCTGTCCAAGCTCCCGTAGCGCTTCATGTTCCAGGTGAGTCTCGTAGATCAGGCGATGACGCGTGTAGGCATCGTAACAGGCACGCATGAGATGTTGCTGGAACCGCCAGTTTTTGCGCAGCTCAGGGTGGTGTTGCTCTAGCCGCTCCCATAAAGCCAGCACACCGTCCACGCTGGCGTTGTGAGCCAGACTACCTTGCCAATTGTTTTCGAGCCCGAGCAGGCCATCCGCCACATCTTCGGCCACGTGGGCACCAAAATGAAAACGTGAATATTGGATAAGCAAGTCTCGGACGTCTTGTTGTGAATCCCATCCCAGCATGCTCCAGAGGGCTTTGTTGAGGTCGTCGTTGATGCCGTCTGAGTAAGTCACAAATCCATCGGTGGGTGGTGCGAACCGGCGAAAGATGGTCGCATACGCGGTGGGGCGAGGGTTGGTCGGTTCTCGTCCCAAGGTCACGGCGAAGGCGGGATCCCACCAACTGACCGGGAACTGGCACTCGACGGTATGTGTGATGTCGGGATACCAACGTACTGGATAGCGTGATAGCAGTTGTTGACGAGTTTCGTCGATGGGCAATGCGGAGGTATCGGCAACGATCCCGCCAAACCACTTGGGTTGCTTCTGCGCAATGGTGTTCATCACCACCTGCACTTTGGGTTCGTCAAAATCCTGCAGCGACATCCAGACTTTGGCCTGGGGGTGATGCTTTGCCAACCGTTGGGCCAGATCCTCCATAAAAGGCAGCACCAACTCCGGTGGATTGTCGCCTGGATCACCACCGGGGACAAACACACCATCTAACCGGGGCGTCGATCGATAGAATGCTTCGTGTCGATCGAGTTCCTGTTGTCGTAGTGCCTGGTCGGTTAAAGAAAATTCTACCGGCGTCCAGACCCAGTAGTCGACATCGTAGCGGGCGCATATTTTTCCCAGGGTACGATTCATTTCCCAACGGGAGAACCGCATGAGTGGATTCTTGCGAGTATCTTGGAAGGGAATATTTTGGACACAGTTCATGCCGAACAGAATTTGCTCGCGGATATACTGATCGTACTGCGCAGGTGACCAGGCGTCATAACTGTTTGCCCGTGCCCGGTAACCCAGTTCGTGTCCACGAGCCAAATAGACAGGGGCGGTAGTTATTTGGAACGATGCGTCGAATTCGATTTTACCTGGGCTGCAGTGTAGCTCGCGTAACAGACGTCCCACGCCATACATCGTGCCACGTGCGTCGATTCCTATCACGAAGATCGAGGGCGAGCGATTGTCTTTATCGCAGGTGACATCAATGGAAAATCCTTCCGGTCGTGATGGGGGCGAATGCTTATAATTGTCAGGTGGCACATGATTGGACCAAGGGCCGTTGTGGTTTCGCGTAGTGATCGCAATGACCGGTTGTCCGGTTGAGGGCCAGTTCTTCTCAACGCTGAGGTGAATATTGGTCCGCTTTGCCACCTCTTCCACCAAGATGGTCGCTGCCATCTTCTCAGCCGGTCCGCGGTCCCCCGGGGAGACGACGACCACCGCATGGGTGAGATCCACGAATTGCTCGGCTGCACGCAAATCCACTTGGCCTGGCAGTACCATCCACAGCGTTATCCAAGCGGTGGCCGTGTGCAGGTTTCTCAGTCGACGATGGCTCATAGTGATTCTCCTTCTTGCTATGGCCATTTTACCGCGAGAACTTCCTGATGTCGCCTATCAGAATAATGCAGTGAAGGAGTGTGATCCCGCATTCCGGAAGGGCACGATGTTTCCGCTTTTTCGCCGCTACCGTGCCTTTCTGACGGTGATTGCGCAGCGTGGGTTGCCGCTCCGGCAGCATCTTAATAAGATAAAAAGACCTTGACATCTATAACAGTGCCGGTTATCCTGATTTCAAAGCTCCGCATGTTTATGTTGGCCCTTCCCGTCCGCTATCCAGTGGTGACTCACAGAGCTGTGGGCAGTGCTGACTTATGGCTGTAAACACTGGATGTCGCACTCGATGTATTCTCCATCAAAGTGAGGAAGTATGTTAGCCATCGTGATTATCGCGCTTGTCGTTTCCTTGCTGGTAGTCGTCATCGTTACTGTCATCGCCATCCTGCGGGTCGCTTTTGGTAGTCCGAACGAGCTACGCAAACAAAATGAAGAAAAAGAAATAGATTCTGCATTGGCCACACTCCATGATGTAAAAATCAATGCTCAGGATCCATTGTCTCACACCTATGGTGAGTTGTTCGAACAAGAGCCAGTTGGCAAGTTAAAAGTATAATAATTTGTCAAATTTATGTTTATTTGAAGGGGTCCAATGGGGTTGGTGCGTGATACACGGCACGTTTGGATTTTAATTTTTCTGATTTTTGTCGGAGGTGTAGGGTTTCAGGCAGTGCGCACTGCCCTGATTCCGGATGATTTTGGACAGCTTGGGCCATATCGGGCTGCAGCGCTGGGAATCATCGCAGATTCGCCCAGTATCTTTCCTGCCGACACAGAGTGTTTTGAGTGCCATGATAGCGTACGGGAAGAACGGTCTGAGTCACTTCACGTAGCAGTCGCCTGCGTGCACTGTCACGGTTTGGCTCGAAACCACATGGCTCAGGCTCAGCAGGCCGCCAAGTCGCAAGATGTGTCCGTCGCTCCCGCCAAGGATTGGGATGGTAAGTTTCCAAGCGAAGTGGATCTGTTTGTGACTGAGGACCGTAACACTTGTCTGGTATGCCATGAGGCTGTCGTAGGGATGCCCGAGGATTTTCGTCAGATCGATGTTGCCGAGCATCTCGAGGAGATGGAGGCTGATGAGCCAGAAAGTCGAGAGATATGCTTTGAATGTCATGGTGGTCATGACACGGCACCCTGATTCATATCCCATGATTTTGACCTTACGCTGTAGAATTTATGAAGGGTCGTAATATGCCGGAAAAGCACGAGGAAGCCATTGACCAGGGGTGTGAAGGCTGTGCATGTGCGTCCGAGCAAAATAATGCAAATACACGACGCCAGTTCCTGCAAAAGTCCAAAACGATCACGATCGGTGCAATAAGTCTCACGCTTCTTCCGGTGGCGTTGGGTGACGAAACGGAGAACGCACCTTTAGGTGAGGCAGAGGCAGGCGAGGCAGAGGGTACACCCTCGGGTGTTGAATCGACGCCCCTATTTGGTTTTTTGGTCGATACGGAAAAATGTATTGGTGCCGGCAAATGCCTGGAAGCTTGCCGCGTGGAAAACAACGTTCCCGAGGGGCAACATCGTACCTGGGTGGAACGGTATGTACATTTCAAGGATGGAACGGTTCAAGTTGATCTGGTGCCGGAAAACGGTTATGCGGGGTCGGAGGTACCGGCCATCGATGCGGACACCGTCGAACGGGCGTATTTTGTCCCGAAGCTCTGTAACCACTGTGAAGATTCGCCGTGCAATCAGGTCTGTCCAACGCATGCCGCTTTGACCTCGCCCGAAGGGGTCGAGTTAGTAGATCCCGACCTCTGTATTGGCTGTGGTTATTGCGTTCAAGCATGTCCGTATGGTGTTCGATTCATCAATCGCGAAACGGGAAATGCCGATAAGTGTACGTGGTGTTACCATCGAATTATGAAGGATAAGCAGCCAGCGTGTGTCGAAGCCTGCCCTGTGGATGCGCGCGCTTTCGGACGACTTGACGATCCGCATAGCGAAATTAACCAACGGCTGGCTAAAGTGCCTAACCATGTCCTCAAAGAGCATCTGGGGACTCACCCCAAACTCTATTACCTGGGGATTTCGAAGGAGGTAACGTGATGCACGATGTATCTTTTGTGTTCCCAAACGATGTTCACCCTTCTTGGAGCATCATGATTGTGCTCTATCCGTACATCACCGGCCTGGTCGCTGGCGCATTCGTCGTTTCGGCGTTGTACCATGTATTTCGACAACAAGCATTGAAGCCGGTTGCACGTTTGGCTCTGGTCACATCGTTTTGCTTTTGTGCATTTGCTACGCTTCCCCTGTTGCTGCATTTGCATCATCCAGAACGTTGTTTTCAAGTCATGATTACGCCCAGTGTCACTTCGGCGATCGCCGGGTTCGGTTTTATCTATAGTACGTATATGCTTCTGCTGGTGGTGGAAGTATGGTTGGTCTTTCGGCCAGAGTTGGTCGAACGAGCCAACTCCCATCATGGACTCATGGGATACGTTTATCGAATATTAGCCCTGGGTGCACGAGAGATCTCCGAGGGTGCGCGGGCGGTGGACGATTGGCTGATTCGTGCGTTGGCATTGGCGGGGATACCTGTCGCCTGTGTGCTCCATGGATACGTCGGTTTCCTGTTTGGAGCCATTAAGTCAAACCCGTGGTGGTCCACGTCTTTGATGCCAGTGATTTTTCTAGTGTCGGCGATCGTCTCGGGTGTTGCTGCACTGATACTTCTCTATCAATTTATCTGTTGGCGGCGAGGTGTTGCGCTCGATGCGAATTGCATTCGCTCGCTAACGCGGTATCTCTGGGTTTTTCTGGTAGTGGCTGTGTCACTGGAGACTCTGGAGTTGGGACAGATGGCGTACGAGTCCGGTGGCGAATGGCAGGTCCTGAAGACGCTGCTCCTGGAGCACTTGGATGTTTCGTATGGTCTGATCCAGTTGCTCATCGGTTCCGTTTGTCCATTTTTTATACTTTTGGTTGCGATGATTCCCAGACTCAACGATCGGCTGGTGGCCTTTCTCAGCGGTCTGGCTTCATTACTTGTTCTGGTGCAAGTGTTTGCCATGCGCTGGAACGTCGTTGTGGGTGGTCAGCTTTTTTCTAAGAGCTTTCGTGGCTTTGTGGAGTTTCAGGTACCTTGGGCAGGAAGGGAGGGCCTGATTGCGACTGGCATCATCCTCGTTCTTCCCTTACTGGCACTTTGGGTGGTAGCCAAGTTTCTGACGATCTGGCAAGACGAAGCATGTTCCAGATAGGTTTCTTTCAGTCGACAGGGTTTTCTCAGCCGATAAGGAGTTCAAAAAAATCAATGAAGAATATCGTTACGTTTATTTTGCTCACTACGATGGCAATAGGCTCTGGAATAACAGGTACAGCTGCCGCAATTGCCCCTTATAAAAAAGCATTTGATAAGGAATACGTAAAGAAGAGCAACAACGAAGAGTTTAGTAAGGTATTTAAGAAAACCGGTTGCTACACATGCCACGTCAAGAAAAAGAAAAAGGACTGGCTCAATCTTTATGGTCAAGAGATTGCCAAGTTGATTTCTGGAAATGCCAAGCAGCGTTTGGATGAGGCTAAGATAAAAGGAACCGAAGCCCGCAAGCAGGAGAACACTAAGCTATTGAAGGAACTGAAGGTTGCCTTTCAGAAGGTGGGTAAGTTGAGATCCCCATCGGGTGTGCCTTACGAAGAGCTATTCAAGGCGCACCAGCTGCCCACGCCAGAAGGCGCAAAGTCATTAAAAGAAGATGCCGCTGAGTGAAAATAGGTATCAGATGCCTTTTCAGTAAGCTCGTGAAGCAATTGTCAGAATATCTGGATCGCAGCAAACATGCCGGGCCATTTCCCATGAACGAAGAGAAATCTCTGCACCCGGACGAGGACGACGAACTCGAACGAGAAGTACGCTCGCATCGCAAATTTTCCTTGGCCGAGGCCATTGGTCGCATGGGGGCCGACTTGCTCAAGGGCGCCTCGCCCGTCTCGGGGAAGCGGCAGGCCGAGTTGGCGATTGAGCACTACCTGCGAAAGCATCTTTCCGATGCTGAGGGAGCTTTGCGGGGTGTGCTGCAGCGACATATCAAGGAGGGCGAGATATTTCTGAAAGGTTATATGCAACCATTCGACGCGTTGTCGCGTCTGCTCGAGTCCCTCCTCGATTCCGAGAATAGACTGCGAAGTTTTGTCCGCCAGGTCGACGCAGAGTGGGGACGCCTTTATTCTGAGCGGCCTTACTTCGATGTGGAAGGTCGATCAACCCACCCGCAAGACCCATATACGCTCGATTCAGTGCGGGCTCAACTTGCCAGGTTGTTGGCAGAGCTCAATTGCGGCAGCATCGGATGAAAAAGGTTTACGTGTTTTTGCGATAATGGACTTGCAATAATGGACGGACACTTTTTTCACTCAGGCTCATACGGTCCGTGGAATTCGACTGCACCTGGGCGCTCGTTTGCCGCTAGCGGTGGACCAGTTACGGTCGACGCCGCTTTGCGGCCAGCGGTGAGAGAATCGCCGATGTTCGGAACCCCGGATTGAGGGCTCTCGTTGTGTAGGTGGAGCGTTCTGGTGGGGAAGGCAAACCTAACTTCCAAGGTCTGCGCCAGTCGTAGAATGTCTAGAAAAAGTCGGTGCCTTTCCCGCAGTTCCATCGACCAATCGGGGCACTCGATGAAGCAGTAGAGCAGGATGTCGAGTGAATTACTGCCGAACTGGTTGAAATAAACGTGGTAGTAATCTTTGCGCGTATAAGGGTGTCGGCGAATCAGTTCGCGGATTCCTTCACAAAAGGCATCCATCTGATCTGGGGTGGTATCGTACTGGGTGCTGAGTGTGGTCTTGATACGTCGAAAGCGTCGACGGCCCATGTTGTCGACGACGGCGGTCGTGAGCAGGCTGTTGGGCAAAGTGATTTGCGAATTGTAAAAAGTGCGGATTCGGGTGCTGCGGAAGCCGACCGTTTCGATGGTACCTTCCGCCTGGTCCGTCACAATCCAATCGCCGACCTCAAAGGGTCGGTCGGTGAGCACGGTGATGGATCCAAACAGATTGGCAATGGCGTCCTTGGATGCTAACGCCAGTGCCGCGCCTCCCAAGCCCAGGCCTCCGACTAGCCCCGTAATGGGTAAATTAAATGCTTTTGCCCCAGTAATGACACCCATGCAAAGGACCAGTGCTTTGAGAGACCGCGAAACCAAGGGCACCAGCAGGTCGTCAAATTTGGTTGAGCTCGCTGCAGCCCTTATCCGGAGCTGGTTAATGAGCAAGTCGATGAATAAAAAAGCAGTCCAGACGGCTGACACAACCGTGAACAATTTCAGCCCGATTAATAAAATGGAAAGCACCGACGCGGGCAAGCCGATGGCACTGGTGCCAAAGTACCAGACCATCGCCTGTGCCAGCAGTCCAACTGGCTTCCAGGGGTTCTCCGATTGTTTTTGTACCTGTTGGTCCTGACGATAGCGGAACCAGAATCTTGTGATGCGGTCCAATAAAAACCGGGTGACCATATCTGCCAGAAAGCCAATAAAGATCAGCGCCAGCAGACAGACCCACTGATAGTCTGGGATCAGTAAATGTAGGCCGGTCCAACTCTCAGGAAAGAGTGAAGGTAACCAGAGGGAGAAAGGAATCGCCTTCTTGGCTTGGGTTTGTTTCGAAGTTTCGTCCAGATCTTGAGGTATGATCGTTTGCCGTGGGTGCCAACGCAGCCATAGGCCATTATCCAGCGCGACGAGTGTCTCAGCGCTGAAACGCCAGAGGCCACTGTCATCCTGTAGGATGACGATATCTTTCGCATCCTGCAGATCTTGCCCCTCCAGATAGCTGCTTTCTTTGTCGAGAGAGTAAGGTCGGCTCAAGTCGACTTCTAACGCGAAAGTCATCGGATTGATCCACACCATTCGGTCGAGGACATCCTGCAACTGGAAAATGTAGGTTTTCCCTTTTGCTTCGGCGATCGTGTGGTCCAGATGCGACAAATCGAGGCAGGCCATCGCTTTGTCGAACTGGCCATCCTCCATCGCGGCGGTGAAGCTGAGCATGGTCGCCCGCGGCGACTTCAGCCCCTTCGCCCAGCTATGCCCCTCTGTCAAGCTATGCCCCTCTGTCAAGCTATGATTGGCGGAGGGAATGGTGGCCGGTTCCAACGAGTCCGACTTTGCTGTGTCCGGCTTCGTGGCGGCAACTTTTCCAGAGGTAGTTGCTGCTCCCTCTTGCTCCTTGAGGGTAGGTTGCCCCGTGAGGTTAGGTTGATCCGTGCCGCTAGGTGACGCCTCGAAAGTAAGCTTGGGACCATCCAGTGATGATGCCAGGATCACGCGTGGAGGGAGCGTGCCCAAACACAGGAGAGTGAAGACAAGCAGAGATTTGAAGCCCTCTGAGTGGTAGTGGATTTTCCGCAGGGCCAAAAACATAGCCAACTTTCAAGGGCGTACTTGAAACGTAAATGTGCAGGTTCCAGCGAAAGGGCTCTCGGCTACTGCCATGTGACATTACACTCGGGTTGCTTTTCACGAAATGCAGCAACACCTTCAGCCGTCACCTGTGTACCGACGATAATCAGTTCTGAGAGTCTTGGCGCTTCTTCCAAATGCACCAAGCCCTCGTCGGTAATCTGGGTACCACTCAGGTTAAGGCTGAGCAAAATTTTCATGTGGGCAAGATGTACTAGTCCGGCATCAGTGATCTGTGTGTTACTGGCGGCGAGTTCTTCAATGTTCTCCATCGCTTTGACGTGAACTAAAGCGGCGTCAGTAATTTGGGTGTCGTTGAGAAAAATATTAGTTAACCGGTGAAAATTTTTGAGAGGAACCAATGTATCATCAGTGACTGGACATGAACTAAGGTGAAGGATGTGGAGGCTCTGACGGAGTGTTTTCAAGTCAGTCAGCCCAGAACCTGTGACTTCGGTGTTGTCCAGGAATAAATACTGGAGGCCTTTCAATTGATCCAAATTTTTAAATACTCCATCAGTGATTTTGCTATTGCTGAGTCGTAGTCGAGTGAGTTTGGACAAATTTTTTAGGTGAGTCAAACCCGCGTCGGTAATTTGGGAATCTCCCAGGTCAATGTTTTCAACAAATTCGAGATTCTGAATATGTGCTAAATCAGCATCCGTGACCTTCGATTTAGCCAAACCTATGAAAACGATGTTTCCATGGACAACCTGAACCTTTCCTCCAAGGTTGCTTAGAGCATTTTCCTTCAGTTTCCCACAACCTGATAAGGAAATCGTATAAAGAATTGCCAGGCAGATTTGGGTAGCCAGGAAGACTTTGGGTAAGTGGCAATTTTGGGTAAAGTGGTACGTTTTCATCAGACTTTCCTGCTATTGTTTGGGGCCAGAAACCGGAAGCCAGTATAGGCTTTGTCTAGGTAGATGCCAGAGCCTCGGTGGGCAGTTTTTGATACAATATCGGAACATTACTATACCCATGCTTTCAGCATTGAGGAATCTATGAAATTCATCGAAATGACAGGCAAGCGGCTAGCTGATATTGTACGTGAGGACGAGATAAATGCTCCAGAACTTTCCGCTATGGGAGTTCATGAAGACACCATCATACGTATCAATCAGCAGGGTGATATAGAAGTTCGCCGCCCACAAGGGTGGGATGTCATTGGCGGCCTACTCGGAGAATATGATTCCCGCATTAAAGAGGCCACAAATCTCGAATGGGTTTGAAAATCTGCCTGCTGACAGCCCCATGTTTATGTCCGGGCGACGATTATTGGGTTCGTTCGGTTTGCAACCGTGACTGGGAATGCATGGTCTTTGTTGTCGAGAATCGGGGTAAGAACCAACCGTTCTGACTCATTGGGATGTCTATCGACACAATGACTTCTTCTGTTTCAGGAATTAGAACCGCAGGATTGACGGTTACCTTGGCTCCACGTGCGCTGACAATTTTAAGCAAATTCGCTGCTTTGGCTACAGCCTCCGCGGATGTCGCACCAGGCACCATCACCATTCGAGCCGCTTCGTAAGCAGCGTTGTCGGCCGTGTGATGAATGATGTTCAGACGTCCAAATTCAAACGCCACTGCCAGGAGTAATAAAAAAGTGGGCAGGACAACAGCGAACTCTACTGATGTAACACCGGTGCGCTGATTTCGCTGCAACGGATGAACTTTTCTTAGTAAATGTCGCATCATTCAATTTCCTACTCGGTCAGTAGTACAGGCAAGGTGGCCGCGATTACTCGGAAAATTCTCTCTAGTTCGGCGGCGGTCGGTGCGTGGTAGTGTTGGCCCCCGGTGGCATCGGCGACCGCTCGCATCCGTGTAAAGTCCTCTTCGGAGCTAAAGGTTACAGTATGAATGATGATTTTTTGCAGTGCGGCTCGCCTTGCAGAAATAATGGGCTCAGGACCCTTGTTATGGCGACCATCGGTCATGAGCACCATCGTTCGGAAAGCATATGGCCTGGAGCGAACACTTGTCAGAACGGTGATGCCGTTGTCAATCCCGGCACTAATATTTGTCCTTCCAGCCACAGGGTAGCTGCTCAGTCGCGCCATGGCGTTACTGATTGGCCGATAACTCGTAGATAAGGGGGCTTCGATGTCCGACGTAGTAAACGATCTATCGCATCGAAAACTCCTGTTGGAGTAACTCACGAGGCCGCACTGCTCAAGTTGTGATGTGTCTATTAACTCGCTAACAAAGCCTTGCACAGGGTTGCCAATCCGCCCCAACGACTAAGGGTAGGATGCGGTGGATCGCAGGCATCTCCTGGAACTTTTTTGCTGTCAAGCTCGCGCATCATTGAGCCGGAGCGATCCACCACTAAGCAAATGTCACGGTCAAGCTGAGTCGAGGTTGCGATGTAAGAAGGTTGAAAGTGGGAGACTCTGAGAACATGCCCTAAAAAGTAGGGCAACCGGTCCGCCTGCGGAAGAGGCGGTACGATTTCCTGTTGCTCGTACCGCATTCAGTTGCGTATCTCCAGGGGTAAAGACGAATCGTGAATATTTGTTGGCTTGAATTCCCGAACCAAATACAATTTCAGGGTCGGATAACACCAATGGGGTACCGGCAACTTTGTTCCTTAAGGCGGCATCTTTGGCGGCTGTCCTGGCGTCGACTACGTTCTGTTGCAAGCTTAACGACTTTGCGCCAGCTCGAGATGCGGCATCTGTTGCTGTTCGTAATTCGGATCGAACCAGCTGCATCCACGCCACATCGAGGGCAAAGGCAACCATGATAAGCATCAATGGCAGCGTGAATGCGATGAGTACAAGCATCGCGCCGGTACGACGCGCAGGATTTTGATTTGTTGGCCAAGAACGATTGCGCATGTTCACTCTCACTGTCAGATTCCGGTGCACTTAGAATTCTTTCATCATGGTGGCGGTTGTCGTCAAGGTCTTGCCATTAAAGAAACTGCCGGGAATGGCAGAATTCAAATCAGCTAAAGCGGAAACAGTGACCTCAATGTATGCACCTGGAGGTAATGTATCAAAATTTGGCGGATTGATCGTAACCACTCCACCTTGAACTCGGGAAGTGTCCCAATAATTGTTGAAACTTGAAAAGTGGTCTCCCGATGTGCGAGAATCTCGCCCATCGCCAACTTTCAAAATTTAGTCGTCGGTTCGCGCCGACGGGGAGACCACTCATGAACGATAGTAATCTTTTTCAGGCCCTTGGGCAAGTTTCAGACGGCGAAGCCGCCATTGTTTTTCGAGACCATATTCGTGGCTGTGTTCGCACAATGATTAGTGAAGTAATGGCTGCAGAAGTCGAGCATCTTTGCGGCCCTAAGCACCAGCCTAACGATAGCGTTTTGTATCGGGCTGGCAACAGTTTGGGGCGTGTACTGGTTGACGGCGAACGAGAAGAAGTCGTGCGTCCTCGTGTTCGTCAAGAACAACCCAACGGCTCAACAACGGAAGTGACTTTGGCCAGTTATCAGAGCGCCAGTAACCCCAAGGAGCTCCAGGCATCGAACGTATCACGCCTTTGGCAGTCGGTCGGCCACAAGTTTGTGGATCAACTTCGAGGCCGGTCACTTTCGGAGAAGGACTGGGCAGTATTGATGCTCGATGGTATTCGTTTGAGCAAGGACCAACTTGCGATCGTAGCGATCGGGATTACAACCGAAGGTTACAAGCACGTGCTTAACTTTGACCTGGGTAGCACTGAAAACACCGATGTTTGCCGTGATTTAATGCGTCGTCTGATAGCCCGCGGCTTTCACTGTGACCGTCGATTGCTGGCAGTCCTTGATGGGAGTGACGCTTTGCGAACGGTGGTCAAAGAATTCTTTTCCGATAGTGTGATTCAACGCTGCCTTGTACACAAAGAAAGAAATATTCTCGGGAAGTTATCGAGACGTCATTGGGGTGAATTAGCTCGTTTATTTAAACGGCTGCGCACCGTTCAAGGCAAGCAAGCAGCTGAAGAAGTTGTTGGTGAGTTGGAGGCGTTTTTGAAACCATTGAATTCCCAAGCCCTAGCAAGTTTGCATGAAGCAGGCGAGGACTTGATTGCGTTACACCGTCTCAACGTTCCGAACACATTACATCGAAACTTGTTAAGCACCAATGCAATTGAAAATTCGTTTCGTAATACACGAGGTAAGCTTGGCCGTGTGACGCGTTTTCGCGCAGAGACCGACCAGGCAACACGATGGCTGGCATTTGCGTTAACTGAAGTGGAGAAAGGCTTCCGTAGGATTACAGGGTACAAAGATCTGCCGCACCTGGTGGCAGCTCTTGAGGGAGCCAAGGAAGGCAGCCATCCGGCGGAGGTACCTGGTGGGCCGGCGTTGCCTTTGCCGTCGCCTACGGCTCCGGCAAAGGCAACGCCGCAGAGTTGATCTGCTAACGCAGCTACGCTACGTTAGTGAAAAGCGAGGCCACGTTTTAACAATCAAAGGGACATCCCCTGAACTCGTCGGTCGGCAAAAATCTGCTGACAAGTTTTCTGTACGTCGGCGGCCACAGCCCGCTCTTGCAAGACTGTTCGAACGCCCTCATAAGCGGTTACCGTCAGTGATTGCTTAAGAAAAATCATCGTGCACGATTCAATCATTGCGAGTACTAGTAGTACAAGTACGGGTAAACAAACGGCTAATTCAGCAGCAGCAACACCTTGTCTGGTCGAGTGATAACAACGTAGTGGGCCACGATTCTTTGACATTCGTGTATGCATTGTGTGATTTCGTGCTATGGTATGTAGTTATTCTCAGGATCAAGAATGCCCGATACTTATCAGATTTCAACAGGCTCTGCCGAGTCAATCTTATCTGAATATTCTTGCAAACTCGAACTGCGGCTGCCCAATCGGTTGACCATTTGATTGTAATCCACAGCCAATTCTTGCCAGAAATCGGAGTCGCGAAACTTCAGCAATGGCGGAACACCGTCCTCTGATTCACTGTTGCGAAACGCCTGGCGTAACTGGTAGATGGGGCCTACAAATCGATGGCTGAATCGAATCATGTCCAGTACGAATACGGGCAAAAGGAACAAAAAAACCAGCAAGAACGGGCCATGGGTCCACCAAAGTTGTTGCAGTCGCTCACTATTGGACTGAAAGGGATTGCTTAGCACTTGCAGACAATAGGTTGCCAGGAGGCTACCACCAGGAATGCTACCCATTGGAGTAATAGCTGACGCACCAACATCCCTTGAACTTTTGGGTCAATGAACGTTTTTTTACGCTTAAGCATTCTTCCTGCCTCACTTCTGGACGCGTTGGTCAATGGATTGAAACCACGATAGTCCCGTGATCACGGATGCTGCCTTTAACTCTACTTCAAACGGTAGGACTCGCCGAATTGGGCCAACTGTTAACGAAGTGTAGAATACGTACTCACCAAGGGTGATAAGTCTCCTATGAGTGGATCCACGATTGTGTTCTGCAGAGGAGGGCTTTGTCGGAAGAATCGTCACCATCGACAAAATAGCGCTGGACGCTTAACCCGCATATTTCATCAGCCGCCGAGCGTTAGCTCCCGGTTACTTCTGATTCGCATCATTACTTGATAAACCGGACGCTAACGCGTGGCGGCTGATAAGACACACTGTTTTCCCAGATCACATTGCATTTCGTTATGATGAAAAGACTTTCAACGAATACTGGCGATCCATGAAATATGCAGGTTAAGCCCTACCTTATTGAACAGAAGAAAACGGAGGAAACTAAGGTTGTGTACACATAGGATATTTGCTTTGTATCGCTGTCTCCCAACAACGCAGAGCATCCGCTTGGCTCCAGGGTAATGTTTTGGCCAACCGATCCAGCTTTCTCATGATCGCATCGATGCTCTCAGGACGATCTTCCGGCGTCTTGGCCAGACACGCCGCAACCAGTTCGTCCAATTCCTGGGGTACATCGACTGCCGAAATGTGGTTTAGACGTTCGGGCACAACGTTCATCACCTGGTAGAGTAAATCGGCTGTCGACTTGCCGGTATAGACATGGCGGCCAGTCAACAGAAAAAAGGTAACTGCTCCCAGTGAATAAATGTCCGATCTGGGATCCAGAGTCGATGGGTCTTGAATGCGTTCCGGAGCAATGAACCGGGGCGTTCCTCCCAATTGTTGAGGGCCCGTGATCAGCAACTGCTGATCCGACTGGCTGCTCTTGGCCAGGCCGAAATCGAGAACTTTGATTACGTCGAACACACCTCCACGATCACACACCATGATATTCGCCGGCTTGATATCGCGGTGAATTAGACCACGCTGGTGAGCTTCTGCCAATGAACCACAGATTTGGTGGAGCAGGTGAAGGACACGGCCTACCGGAAGAGCTCCACTGACGGCCACCAGTTCCTCCAGATTGAGCCCCGGTAGAAACTCCATGACGTAGTAGAAAAGCTCTTCCTGAGTACGTCCAAAATCGTAAATTTGAATCGTGTTGGGGTGCGTCAATTCGCTGGTCAATTGTACTTCTCGTTCAAAACGAAGCACTGTCTCCCGATCGGCCTCAATGCCATCGAGTAATTTGATTGCCGTGGGCCGCCTAAGCAACGCATGTTGTGCTTTATAGACTTTCCCCATTCCACCCTGGCCAATGAGTTCTTTCAGGGTGTACTCGCCCAATTGGGTTGTTGCACCTACTTCTCTATGCAGACGCAAGTGGGAGAGGGAGGTAACCAATACGAACCCGAACAACAGACCCAACAAACTGAGCAGGCCACCAAAGGCCCAATGCACGTAGCGGAGGGGAGCGTAGGCTTCTTTCACGGTCATTTCGGTAGCGACGCCAAAATCATACTTTGGCAGCCAACGCCAGGCGCCAAGTACCGGAATTCCCAGATAATTCCGGTACCCAATCATATCGCTACCATCATGGCCTGCAGTGGCCAGAGTTGCCATTTTAGTTGTAGGCCAGGAAATGCTTGGACGGTCTGTTCGATAGCCGGCGGTCAAATTTCCTCCCGGATCACGTAGTTGCACCTTTAAAGCGGTATGACCTGGCAGGGAGTCGGCGAAGAATAATCCGGCTGCCTTGACCGCCTGGGGGTCGCGTAGATCGGAAAGTACATCTGCTAGCCGATCAAAGGCGTAAGTTTCGCCCGTTTCTCCAAGTTGGGCCAAAGAGAGGATCTGCGTAAATTTTTCATCGGCAGGGAATTTCAGAACCATTGCTGCAATGTTGTCACCCTCATTATTGGCGACAGGAGACGCAACGAACATCAGCAGATTATCGTAATCCGGTTCGATTCCAACCGTGTAGATTCCTTCAGGACTCGGCTTGGAAAGAATCGTTTCCCCCAATAGGATTCTCCGCAAATAAGGTCCTCCTTCAGGCGAAGTCTCTGCGCCCACGAACTGCAGGTTGTCATCCGCCACTGCCTTGCCGGCACGACTAATCACGGTAAAACCCAGATTGGTTTGTTGGCTGTGAAGAGGCTCCATCAATCGGATCAGCTCCTTTAGCGCTGCCGAATTCAGTAAAGCGTCACGAGATGCACCTGGCTTCTCGCTTATCTGTACCAGTTGCCCAATCGCACGCCTGACATCTTCGTTCTGAGCCCAGCGTTCGACCCGTGCATCTTCAAAGTCAATCCAATTTTCCAGCGCGGCCACATCGACCTGCAATAGCGTTTGCAGTTGTGTTTCCAAACTCTGACGTAGCGATCGTTCGATTCCCTGATGGACCCACTCACCCAGCAATGCCAGACACATCGTGAGTATCACGATAATCACGAGCATAGGACGTGGGGCAATCGAGGCAATCGGCCTGCTCAACCAGAGACGAATGGATCGGCCCTTTCGTGATGGTGTTGCTGAGCGAGATACAAGAGGTTTGAGCGAAACCGAAACTTGCGGGATAGCCGCCAGGGGAATCAATGTTTGCTCGTCATGATACTGTAGCAGCGACCCCACTTCATTTCGTAGCCTGGGATCTTCGCGGCATGCTAAATCAAGGTATTCCAGTCGTGCGTTCCCCTCTAATTCAACCGCCGTTTCGAACAGTTTGCATACTTGCTGATGGCGTTCGGAATCCATGCTCAGTTCTCCAACTCACGTCGAAGCCAAGCACGCGTGCTTGTCCACTTTCGTTCGACCGATCGTTTGGCCATGCCCAGTGCTTCAGCCACTTCGTCGACCGACATGCCGCCAAAGAATCGCATCTCTACAATCTTCGCCTGGATTTCGTCCAGTTTGGCCAGCTTTTCGAGAGCCTCATCCAGGGCCAGGACATCCGCATTACGACCTGGGGCCAAAGTCAACGCGTCCTCTAACGAAATAAGTGGCTTTCCTCCACCTCGCTTCTCACGATTACGTGTTCGTGCATGGTCCACTAGAATGCGCCGCATCGCTTGAGAGGCGACTGCTAAAAAATGCGATCGGTTCTGCCAGTCGACGCGGTCCTGGCCAACCAATTTAAGGAAAGCTTCGTTTACCAGTGCCGTAGAATTCAGTGTGTGTGATTTCCGCTCTCGCGACATATAACGATGTGCGACCTGGCGTAGATGGTCATAAACCAACTCCATCAAACGATTCGCACCCGTTCGGTTGCCCGCAGAGAGCGCTTTTAGCAGGATTGTTGCTTCAGATTGGCACATCCGTTTCGCCTGATTGGATCATAAGGCCATGGTGCCAGTTTATGGTATATCGAACCAGATATCCAATGGCATACATTTTCTCGCTATCCAGCGTTTCTGTTGCATTACTCGGACTCCTTCAGGCCAATAATCAACATCATCATTTTTGGGCTGGATTCTTCCTTCATGCCGATAATGCCCGCAAGGTCATTTAATAAACTGGATCTCTTAGGATGAGTCGCTCTTCTTAGCAAACCACCACTAACAAAGCTTTCTCCGTGAGCAAGTTCAAACGTGACTGACAAACTGCTGGATGAGACTCCTTTCATTTGTTCAGCGGTCAATTGACTTCCAGGCTTTATGGATGCATCCAAACGAGGTCCTCGTTTCAGGGAGGTAATCACAGCGACTTTGTAAGTCCCTTGCTCTGCATTATTGACAGCCAAAGACAATTCGAAGGTAGTATCATTAATTCGAGTTGTCTGCTTAGTATTGTCCCCTGACTCGATTCGTTCTACATGATTTACGAGCACTCTTTTGAATCGATTTTGCTTGAGAGTGACAACACTCGGGTGACTGCTCTCCGTAACCACTTCGCGGTCTCTATCAGGCTGGTATTGTTTAACTAAGTCGGGGCATTGTTGGCAGTCAAATTCAAGCCACTCTAATGACACACGGACGGTCTCTGCTTGTCCAGGTATGGAGGATATGCACAGGAATGCGACTAAAGAGAAGAGCATCAATTTCACAGTATGCCTCGATGCAGTACCAATGGTTTAAGTGGCAAATAGCCGCAAAAAGTGGTTTAGCTTCCGGTGACAGGCGGCTAATCGTTATTCGAATGTGCTGCGAGGTCGACGCATATGATTTCTTCGTCGTTTCGCATAAATACTTGCCTGTTCGCAAATGCCGGATGCGCCCAGACAACATCGCGTCCGGCCATGGGGTTGGTCGGTTCCAATAAGTGAGCCCGACTGATTTCCTGGTATCCTTTGGGAGTCAGCTTGGCAATGATGAGATCGCCCTTTTCGTTCGCCACAAAAAACCGGTCGCCATGCTTAATGAGAAAAGCATTTGCCCATCGGTCCGTGTGGTTACGGACATTCCCGGTTGATCCGGTAGCTTCCAAACTCTCCCAGACACGCTTGCCCGTATCGACAGTAAGGCAACGGAGTTGGCCATAGCTGCCAACGCCATAGATGTAGCCATCTTGCAAAAATGGAGTGCACATGATGGAATGCAGTTTATCTGTTTTCCGCTCACTATGGCTGTTGCCTTTCCAAAGAAGGCGAGCCTTGGGCAGTGATTCATCTAGCTCTAACATCATTGGGCCATTGTAGAACGAGGTGATAAAAAGCAGGTTTCCCAATTTGCGCGGGGTAGGAATGGTCAGCCCGGACCTCACCTTAAAAGGCTCCGTCCAGTAAACTTCTCCCGTTTTTGGATCGAGGCTATTGATTGCTTCGGGATGCCATAGGATCAACTGACGCTTCCCTCCAGCTTCATAAATCATCGGTGGACAGTAACCTGGTTCCATGGCGGAAAGCGCACGCCATATTTCTTTGCCGCTATCTTTATGAAAGGCCACAACCACACTTCCCGGACCTCCCACAAGGCATATCAGTCGGTCCCCATCGAGAAGGGGACTTGCAGAAAATCCCCAAACAGGTGACTGGATGTCATAATCTTTTTTCAGCTCTCGAGACCAGAGAACATCGCCGTTCGCTGCATCCAAGCAGAACAGGTGTCCTTCGGCACCGAGTGTGTAGACTTTTCCATCCGCTATGGCAGGTGTGGTACGCGGTCCGGACGGGTAGCTCACCGTGTAAACACAATCATGCTCATGGGTCCAGAGGATTCTGCCATCTGCAATATCGAGACAAAGAATCCGCTCGGTGCCTGGAACCGTACCACGTTGAAACGGGTTGTCGGGATTGCGTTCTCGTTTCGAAAGTTTTCGATCGGTGATGTAGACACGGTCGGCAGCAACCGCTGGGCCGGCGTATCCACGGTCTATCGGAGTTCGCCAACGTACGGGTGGACCTTGCGCTGGAAACTTTTTAACAATACCCGATTCGCGCCAGACGCTGTCACGCTGAGGCCCCAGCCATTGTGGCCATCCATCGGCTGACACCATCGTAATGAGGAATGTGAAACTCATCAGAGTGCTCACACAGAACGATGCGATATCACGAGTGCGATCATAAGCCATTGGTATCCTCCATGGAAAGACAGTTATGATATAGGTAGTCTTCAAAGACTTCTCTGGAAATGCGGGCATACACAAAGCGGCTGAGATGACCTACTATCTTATATTCATTCCAAATCTTCTTCTGATTGTACAAACTCCAGTGCTGTGAGGCTCAGAAAAAATGGTTTTTTGGCTATCCGTACCATGTCGAATCTACAAGACCTCACACTGAAATGATTCCCGTGCTCACTTATGTCGGCGCTTCAGGTAGAAAAAGCCAATATTCAAGCAACGACGAAGTGTCTCAAAAGACTTCAACCTCGTGCATAATGAGAATTCCTGACGATGACCAATCCTACCGTCTCTCGGACAGTATTCAACGTGCTTGTGGCCACGTGTTTGCTGTCCCTCATGTGCGAACTCCGAGGACAAGAGTTTAGCGACTTTGCTACGGATCCACATTGGCAAGGGTTTCGAAATCGATTATTGCCGAAAGTGCTGCCGATCGCACAGCAGGATTTTGGGTACCAACGGTCCAACTCGGCTGGTGGAGAATCGACTGGCGAAATTGGCGGTATCATTCAACGGGCACATCGGCAGGCGTATTATGCCAAGATGATCGTTCCAAAAACACTGAAAGATAAGCTATCGGCTTCGGGGAAGTTTTCTGTGCGCGGTGCAGGTGGCGGTAGTGGCGTGTTGGTCGGTTGGTTCAATCATGAGCAATCGCAGGGCTGGCGAACCCCGAGTTCGCTGGCGTTCCGCATTGATGGCAACGGCGGTAAATACTGGGTGTTTTACGAGTATGGCACCACCAATCGATCTGCTGGCGGCGGTGGGGCATATGAGGGCCCACGCTATCAGACGACTTCGACACAGCCGTTTCTCGACAACGGGGCAGTACACGATTGGTCACTGAAGTACGATCCTCAAGGTGCCGACGATTTGGGTGTGATAAATTTTCGAATCGATGACAGGATCTATCGATTGCCACTTCACCCTGGACATAAAACTCAGGGAGCCACATTTGATCGATTTGGCATTTGGGTACAACAGACTCCGGGCGAAGTGTTGGAGCTTTACTTGGATGATCTTCAAATTGACGGTGTTGAGGAATCGTTCGATCACGACCCGCAATGGGACCAACAGGGCAATCACGACAGCTATCAACAGCGAGTGTTGCGACCGCATCATGACTTTGGTTTCAGCAACACGAATCATACCGGAGGCCAGCCTGGCGAGATTGGAGGCATCGTCTTTCGTGATGAACGGCCTGCGTACTACGCCGATATAGTGGGGCCGTATTCTCTGGAAGATGAACTGGAAGCTACTGGCAGTATCACGCTGCGGAGTGCGGGCGCCGACAGTGGTGTGATGTTGGGTTGGTTCAATGCGACAACAAAACGGTCGAAAGAGAGCCCTGAGCATAAAAAACCGCAGACCGACTATTTGGGAGTCTACCTCGAAGGTCCAAGTCGTGTTGGGCACTACATTCGTCCAGCTTATTCAAACTCTCGTGGCAATCATGATGCCCCGACGTTCGAAGGAAAGCCTACCGAGAGACCGGTGGTATTGCCTGATGGCGAGGTTCACGATTGGGCGCTCCGGTATGATCCGAAAGCTGCCCTTGGACGCGGGAGAATCACTCTCATATTTGGCGGAATTGCGCATCAACTCGAATTGAAGGAAGGCGTCCGAGCTGAGGGGGCGACTTTTGACCGCTTTGGGCTTTTCAACGTCCAGTCGGGTGGGCATCACGTCGAGGTGTTTTTAGATGATCTTCGCTATTCGAAATGAGCACCCTGCTCACGGTTGACCATTATTCGTACTTGTTGAAGCAGTCGTCGTAATTGTGTTTATTGCGACACGTTTGCTTTGAGTTTCCAGATCAGGTAGTCGCTTGTGGTGGAGTGGTTTGCCTCTGGCGCGTTGGGATAGACCAATTCGCAGGCGACTTGTTTGCTCTGGCAGTGCTCTTGTAGTTTGACGCCGAAATTTGAGGTGTGCGTTGGATCTTTTTGCGTCTTACCGAGTGCGGGCGGTGTGGAGTAGGCAAGGTAGACGGGCGGATCGTCTGAGGTGACCAGCGCGTAGGGAGAAAATTCGGCGATCCATGGGAGAATCGTGTCGCGTTTGGTGAGAAACTCGTCGAATTGCGAGAGTTTCTTCTCGGTATTTCCTGTGAAGCCGAAGGCGTGACCGCCATAGTAACTGTTAGGGGTCCAATCTTTCATCTGTTGCGGGTCGAGCGTAGTTTGTGCGCCAACGACGGCGGCGCACCAAAGCCGAGTCGACTCTCAGGCGACAGGATCGCTGCTTGCCGGATTGGCCATGTCGGGGTGGAAGGCCAACCACAGGCTCGAACAGGCACCTGCCGAACCGCCCGATGCGCCGATGCGTTGCTTGTCAATGTTCCATTCGGTGGCTTTGCTTCGTACGAGTTGCAGCGCCCGCGCGGCGTCGTGCAGCGCCCTTTTACCGGCGGCACGACTCCATCCGCCGTTACCTCAGGGATAAAACGATACTCAACGCTGGCGACCGAAATGCCGGCTTCCAACATTTTTGGTAGCATCGCCCTCAGGCCACTCAGTCGCCAACCGCCCATCCATCCGCCGCCGTGAATGAAGAGGAGCACTGGCGTCGGTTGATCGGACTTCGCTTTCCAAAAATGAATCCGCTATTTGGGATGCGCGCCATAGGCAACGTCGTAGTGCGTCGGGTTCGGAGCCAACGGATTTTTTGCGAGAAACTGCTTGCCTTCCTCCTCACCGATTTCGCGCACAAAAAGATTCCGCCAACGGATTTCACCGCCATACGTCTGCAACATGATCGGTCCCGTTGCGGGCAGAGGTTGCGAACGGTCCCAATAATTTTCCATCACCGTGCCTCCAACGGTTTCACGCTTGTTCAGCCAGACCCATGTACGAGCACCGATCTGACGGATGCGAAACTGATTCCACTGGCCTAATGGTTTGTCTGAGAACTGAACAGGATCACGGCCGATTGTTGCGGGTGTGTTGTTGAACAATCCGCCAGAACCGAGATGCGGCCGACGAGTCGGATGTTTGGGATCGAAAACCTGATTCCAATCCCAAATTTGCACTTGAGGAGTGCCCCGTAAATAAATGCCGTTATCGGCCTTAGGGACAGTTTTGTACTCAATCAAAAACTCGATATCGCCGAACTCCTCGTCGGTGTTCGCGTATGGCCGTGGCCATCGTTGACTAGCTCGCCGTTCTCGACGGTCCAATGTTTCGAAAATTCGGTACGCTGTTGTGCGAGTTTCGCCTCCTGATTTTCACTAGTCAGACCGGCAACGCTATGCGGATCCAAACCATGCCAACCGTTGAGGTCCTTTCCATTGAAAGTCGTACGAAAGCCATCGGGTGGCATCGGTTGGTCCGCTCGAAGAACGGTGGGTACCAACAAGGCGGCGATGGTAGTCAAGAACAATAGGTGCTTACTTGCGTTAGTCATTTTGAAGATCCTCGAAGAATGGTTTTGACTTCTCCTCAGGAGGTTCGGATCGAGCACTTGCTGTGACCAAAGCGAACTCGCAGACGGAAAATACGGTAATACGCACAATTTCTAGTCCAACAGGGCCGATGGTTCATTTTGGGGTTTTTCTGAAAAAATGGACGCCATCTCGCCGTCCCACAAAGAAAATCGGGCCATGGTTCAGGCGTAGGATCGCATGAAATTTTATGAGACGGGAATCAATGCGAAAAGACATTGTTTTTTTCCTTTCCTCGCTCTCCAGATTGATTGCGGCTGTTCGTTTCAATTGATCAACTTACCTATTTTCGTACTCCATGGTCGCTTTTCGCTGCTAAATGATGCACCATTTGCGAAGTGGATGACGAGCATCCTGACCATGGATGGATTGCTTTACCGATCAAACCATGCTCTATATTGACCTCTCTGAGACAGCTTGTTAGTTTGCATTGGTGGTTAGCTTTTCTTGTTGACTCGACCCTCGGTACAGCCGAGCACTTCCATGAAGCATATTCTTAACGGCTCGCTTTTCTATGATGATCACCCCGTCTAACAGAATGATTCGAAACCACAGTTATCTGGAATTTCTTTATCTTGCATTCCTTGCCTCGCTATCCCTGGTTGCCACCCAAGTCTTTGGAGAGGTGGCTAGCAACCTCCAGCCAAGCGTCTATACCGTTCAACCCGGAGCGGACGTTCAGTACCGGTTGCAAAACATACTCATCCAAGCGGTACCGGGCGACATCATCCAGTTGGAAGCAGCCCGGTATCACTTCCTTCGACAGATCGATATCGCGACCGATAACATCACGCTACGGGGTCAAGGCCCCGAGCAGACAGTTTTGTCCTTCAAAGGTCAGTACTCTGGCAATCAAGGCATAAAGGCAACAGGTGATAATTTTATTATCGAAGGACTGGCCGTCGAAGATACCGCCGGTAACGCAATCAAAGTGCTGGGTGTTCAGAACGTTACTTTTCGCAATGTTCGAGTTGAATGGAAAGGCGAAGCAAAATCTTCAAATGGTGCCTATGGTATCTACCCGGTACAATGCCATAACGTGCTGATCGAATACTGCTCTTCTTATGGAGCTTCCGATGCCGGCATCTATGTCGGCCAAAGCCGGCAGGTTGTCGTGCGTCATAATCGAGCCGAACGAAATGTCGCAGGGATCGAAATCGAGAATACGGTTGGGGCAGATGTCTACGCGAATACAGCCACGAACAACACTGGAGGAATCCTGGTTTTTGACCTGCCAGGTTTGCAACTGCGTGCCGGTCGCAATGTGCGTGTTTTCCAAAATAAAGTGGTCACGAACAACCTTGCCAACTTTGCGGCACCAGGCAATACGGTAGCGATGGTTTCGTCAGGAACCGGTATTATGGTTATGGCAATCGATCAGGTGGAAATTTTTGAAAACAAGATCGCGGACAACCATACAGCCAACCTGTCGATCATCAGCTATAAGACCACTGGCAAGAAGGTTAAAGACAAA
>JBDOMT010000111.1:0-8977 GCA_039831705.1 Pirellulales bacterium
CTAGATGCTTTCGCCACTTCGTGGCGATTGCGGTAAGTAAGCCACAACCAGAAAGTCGGGCTTTAGCCGACTGTCGGCGAACCCTCCGCCTTCAGGCGGTGGTCTTCAGTTCAGATGGCTGAAGTGTTACCTAAAATCCATATTCCAATCCAATTGAAACTTGGTCATCGCCTGCACCGGTTCCGGCAGGCGACGGTAGACTTCTTCCGTGATGGGATAGCAGTCCGGTGTTAGGCGGTTGATCCACCAAGGAACATAACAGCAAGCAACCGCTACGCGGTTCCGGTCGGTTCGATTCGGGCTTGCGACATGCCAGATTGTATTGGGGACAATGGCCACGCTGCCGGCCGGTGCGGTGAGAAAAACCTCCCCTTCCAGAGGATCACGCGTGGGTGGCGGGACTTGCCGTTTGAGGTGACTGCGCGGCAAGACGCGGGTTGCGCCATTTTTTTTATTGTAGTCGGTAAGTAGCCACATCACGTTGACGGAAAGCGGAAAATCGGGAACCGGGCGATTGGGATTCAGTTGCCCCATCGGTGGATCCAAATGCCAATATCCCGATTCGGAACCAGGGTGGGCGACAAGCGCGTCACAATTCATCAAGTGAATCTGATCGTGCTCGTCCCAAGCAAACGCATTCGGAGCAGCCTCCGCCCGCCCACCGAGCAAATGACGGACAATCGCCAAGGTTAACGGGTGGCCAACCAAGTCGGCGAATGCAACATCGTGATTCAGCAGCGCGACGTAGGCGTCCCATCCTTTGTGGCCGGGCACTTGGTTTGGCGCGGTTTTCACCAACTGCACGAGCCTCTCTGCTTGCTCGGCAGGGAGCACATTTTCGAGGACTGCGAAACCTTGATCTTCGATAGCGTCACAGGCAAGCTTCACTGCGGATAAATCAGCTTCTGACACCCGGAGTCTCCTCGATTATGATATAGCGTTACTTCACCCGCGCGACCACGTCAAAGGCTCGCCATCGTTGCGCAACCCGATGCAATTTCGGCCCGATTGTAGCATATCCGAGGGGCCTTGTTGAACAAACCATTCATTTCAGGCGTAACGAGGGCATGAACGGTGTATCCTACTGAAATGAAGGAGCGACGACATGGCTGGCAAGCGGAAAGGCACGTCCAGGAACAGCCGATCGGCAACGGTCGAATGGGCACGATGATTTGGACCTCGCCGGGCGCAATCCACATGCAGATCAACCGTGTAGACGTCTTCGCGGTGAACAAGAATCACGCGGGCAAGCGCGAAGGGCCGGTCGATTATTGCGGAGGGATAGCGAAGCTTACGATCGACTTGGGTGGCTAGCCGTTGTTGGCGGGCGAGTCGCTCCTCTAACGCCTGTCGATTTACAGTGCGGAGTGTACCCTCCACGGGGCCGACTACCAAGCTTGCCGAATATCAAATCGGTTATTCGGAATACCGTGCCAATTTACCCGGCGTAATGCATCCGTACCAGACGAGCCGTCGTGCCTGCATTGCCAACGCCGATGGCTCGGGTCGTCGACGCATCGCCGATGAGTTGCTCGCGAAGCCTCACTACTGGACGCAGTTCGTCGGCTGGTCTCCTAATGGCCAAATTGCGATTATCAACCGCGGCTGAGAAAGCCCCGAGAACGTTGCTTGGGAGGAAGCACACCGAACTTACCGGATGACCCAAGGCTGACTGCACGATGTTTATCTGTTGGACATGGGCACGAAACAATTCACCAACGTAACGGCTGTCGAGCGAGTGAGTGACTACAACAGTGGCGTGTTTTACTGGCCCAACAACCCGCAACGGCTTGGTCTTATGGCACTCATCGATGGGGTTTCGCATCCGTTCAGCATGAACCTGGATGGTAGCAACAAGAAGAATCTGAAGGATGGTGGCAACGATGTAAACGCCGGTTGAATGTGTCGCCCGACGGCAAACAGATCACTTACCACAATAGCTACAAAATCTACTTGGCGAACTCCGATGGCAGCGACGCGACACTAGTCGATACGGGAAATCCGTTCAACTTTGGGCCAATCTGGTCACCCGACGGTGAGTGGCTATTTTTTCTCTCGGGAGAGCACTACAACTGCCATCCGTACGTCGTATGGCGAGACGGCACCGGGCTGCGTAAACTCGCTGATCGACAGGATTATCGCGGCGTGATCGAATGTCTTGACAAGCCGTCGTTTCATAGCGCAAGCAGCGATGTGCCCGTCTGGTCTGTCGACGGAAAGGCAATTATTTTCACTGCTAAGGTTGACAAGAATGTTGAGATCATGCGAGCGGAGCTAAGTGGCAAAGTCACTCAGCTAACACGCTCCTCCCAGGGATCGCCCAACGGTTTCTCCCGATGGTGCTTGGCTGATGTTTGGTTCAAAGCGTTCTGGAACTCGCCAGTTCTATGTGATGCCCGCCGAGGGAGGTGAGTCACAGCCCATCACTAAGGTTAAAGCCGGCTGGAGAGCAATGTACGCCCAGTGGCATCCGCGTTGAACCGTTGCAACGGTTCGATTTTCTGTTGCGACGTCAGTCTAAGTACTAGAATATTAATTGGCTTTGCGATTCCACAGAGTCAGCCCCGTAAGGCGGTCTGCCGGAAGTGGCTTCGAAAGGCTCGCCAATAGGAACCCTATGCAAAGAGGGACAAAGAAACCGACCGGTCCTATGGCCATCCAACTGACCGGATGATCGGTGCCTTTTGTGACAAAATACCAGACGATCATTGCGCCGGTGGCCGTCCATCCAGAGATTGCCGCCAGCAGCGCATGGGTGCCCGTAGCGCGGCGGCTGGTTACGCCCAACAGAAAAATGGGCGGTAACACGTTCATCAACGCCATCCATATCGCAGCTGCTTCCATCACAGTGTCCTGAATCGATGCGGAAATGCGCGAGATGACAAGCGCCATGCTGATTGCAAAAAGGCCCACGACCAGTGTCATCCAGCGGGAGAAACGCACCTGTTCCGACTCGGAAGCAGAGATGCGAAAGAAGCGTAAGTAAAAGTCCTTAGTAATCACCGTGGCCAAACTGTTGATACCGGAGTCAAGAGTGCTCATGACCGCAGCCAGCATAGCCGAGAGGATCAGCCCGGGCAGTGGCGAAGGGAGTTGGGCCGCGACGAAGTGAAAAAGTGCCATATCGCCCGAATCAGGCTGATTTCCAGGCGGTTGCAGGCTGTAAAAGCTGAACATCGCTAGGCCGAGATACCACAGCACCATCATCATGGGCAAGTCTACGGCAATCGATGTAAATAACGATCGCTTGGCTTGTGCGAAGCTCGACGTGCTCAACAGTCGCTGGATAGCAATTTGGTCTGAGCTGTTGTAGAAGAATTGCTGGCTTATGGAGAAAAAAATAATAAACCAGAGCGTCGTCTTCACATGTGGGTCGAAACTGAAGAACGACGGATCGTTCAGCTCGGGCATGCCGCGGCCATTTTCAAAGGCGTAGCTTAACACTCCACCAACACCACCGGGCACAACCGAGGCTGTCTTGGCCACGATTACGGCCATGCCCAATGCCAGGACGACGAACTGTACGAAGTCGGTCCATACTACCGCACGCATTCCGCCCATCACAGTGTAGAGAATGCCAATGATTCCAACGATGAGGATTGTCCAGAGCAGTGGCCAGTGGCTGACACTCTCGAACACTTTGGCTGCCGAATAGAGCACGATGGCCAGATAGCCGAGGCGGGCCATCAGATACAGCCCCGCACCTAATGCACGAACCCGAAAATCGAATCGGCTCTCCAGATACGCAAACGGCGTGAACATCCGCCCGCGAAAATAGAAACGGATGAACAAGTAGAACGTACCTACCGCTGCAAAAGGACCAATCAGGCTACTGAGGGCAAGCGTGACTCCATGCTCGTAAGCATGGCCGGGCACCGAAACAATCGAGACGGTGCTAACTAGCGAAACGACATACGAGACGCCAATCACCCACCAGGGAAGCGAGCGACCGCCGAGTATGTAGCTTTCAGTGTCGTGGGTACCACGGCTGAACCATGCTCCCAGAGCAAGCACACCCAGTAAGTACAGTACGATCGTCACGTAATCGGCAGTGTGAATACCGGCCTCTGCGAATATTAGGTAGTTTATCAAGATTCAGATCTCGTTCGTTCCATACCGATCACAATAACCCGAGGGAGTTTACTCGCAAATACCTAAATCATGTCCGCATAATTTTCTTCGTATACTTGGCGGCAGAAGTGTGACTCTTCCTCGCTCAGTCCTATATAGGGTGGCAGCATGCGGTTGGAAAATTTCGAATTGTGCAGCCAGATGAAAGTCTTGTCATAGCTGCCATCGATCATGGATCGATGGCAATGTACGAAAAGTTTTTGGTCAACATCTCGAAAGATCTTCGTGATGCGAAATAACTCGGCCAAGTCTTTGCGTTTGCCCGCCTCGAAGAAATTCCACGAGGTCTGGGGGAAAAGAACACTGTAGCTGCACAACAACGAACACTCACCCAGCGTGCAGCCCATAGCAAAACTGCCCTCGAGAAAAAAATGCTGAAGCTCAGGCACATGTGTCATCAGGTCGGCAGTACGCGCATAATCGGTGGTGCTATTCTTTGTGGCTACCAGGTTAGGCACCCGGTCAACAATGGGGCGATACTCTGCACCGGTGATCACGCGTTTGGTGCGAGGTAGGTTGTAATGCAAGAATCGGCAGTCGGGAAAGTTGCCGCAGACGGTCTGAAAGAACACCAGTATCTCGGCTTCGTCCAGCGCGCCCCAAGCGGGCAGCGAAATCTGAAACATGCGAATGCCCCGATCGTATGCAAAGCCGATTCGCTCGATAATCTGTTCCATGGACAATGCGATAACGCCAATCTGAGGATCGAGTCCGTCGCGTACCGTTTTAGCTGCAAATATCTCAACAACTTCGCGAAATCGAGTATCGGTTAGTGCATAGCCTTCACCCGCAGTTCCCATCAGGTACATCGACTGATATCCGCCATCGATTGCCTGTTGGATGTGCTCCTCAAACGCAGGAACGTCAAGCCGGTAATTTTCGGTCCAAGGCAACATGCATGCTGCAAGATTTCGTTGAGGGTAGCGCGTTGTGACAGACGGAAGGGCCTCAGTACTCTCGGTTGGCTGAAGTGTGCTCATGGAACGTGGTCTCGCATCCAAATTCAAAAAATGGCGTGTTACCTTACAGTGATACACGCACATTAGAAATCAACAAAGGAACGTAACCCACGAAACATTCGATAAGCTATTGGGTAGCATCGTGATCCGTCACAGGTTTAGCAAGGACGCGGTATTGTCGTACAAAATCTTTCGCTTTTCTATTTCGCTGAGTTCCGCTCGGTCGATGCGGGCACGTTGCATAGCGGTCGAGTAAAGTGGCGTGTCAGTGCCAAAGAGCACGCGATCAACTCCCACTTCAGCCACGGCCCATTCGATCAAGCCGGGCAAAATACTCTGTGCGCTCGACGTGTCGGCGTAGATGTTTCCGGCGGCCGAAGCCTGTATTGCGCGGACTTGGTGGCTGGGATCACCGTCCCAACCGCAACCGATGTGAGCCAAGATGAGCGTCACCTCGGAGAGATCATTCGCCAGGGGGACGAAGTCTTCAGGCAGACTGTTCTCTTCTCCGCTATGAGTCAGAATCAACGCTTTGTGCTTGGCTGCAAACTCGAAGATCGCACGACCATGCTCTCGAATAGGATAGCAGTGTTCCTCGGGGTGGATCTTGATCCCCACACATTTCTCACGGCCGAGCAAGTCGTCGGCTTGCTGAAAAGTCTGTGGTTGGGTTGGATCGATGACGACCCATTGCAATAGGCCTTCGGTTCGTTCAACGACGTTCGTAGCCTCGCTGTTGCCGACGGCGGCATCGGCACAACCGCGCGGCATCAAGCCAAGCAACGGAGAGACGACCGTCCAGGCGATGTTCGATCGTCTCGCTCGCTCGACGACTTCGGTCGCATCGGCGCTCGCAAACTGGTTCGCTAAACGATTTCCACCGCTTGTGACATACTGGCCGTAATGTCCGTGTATGTCGATTGCGGGGATGTCTTCAACAGCCATCGTTTTCTTTCAAGCAAGAAGAAAGAATTGCCTTAGCAGGTTGTTTAACGACAACGTTGCTCAACTGTATCGGGTGGTAATAAAACCTGTCAAGTCTGCTTGATCTCGACGGTGATCAATCCGGGAATCGCCGGGCGGACGGCACCTTGCCGTCAATATAAAAACAGCCGACGTCAAGAGTACTAGATGCGGTCGATAGGCACTATTCCTACGTGGTTTGTTTTTTGCTGAGTTTACGATAGTCGCGCACTATCGCAACCCCTGGCCTCACCACGAAACCCCTAACCCACGCAATTCCCAAGCCAGTTTTCATGCAACTGCCCTGATGTCAATCCCTGGAGCCATTTATACAGCGAGACAGAACAGCGGTCAAATGCTGCGTGAGTCAGGTGGAAATCGACTCGCCGGTCTCGTGACCGTATTCGTGATTTGGGCGTCGGATACGGCTAATCGCTCACCACCAACAGAGCCTCCGTGATCGGGCCGTACGAGCGACCATCGACCACGACATGAGCGGTGACCAGATGTCGACAGTGCGAGTGAGAAGGAACAGTTGCCGGGATATGTGTTCTGAAGATCAGTTCGCCCCTGTCGCCTGGAGCAAGTGTGACCTGGGCCTGCTCGGGGTGGGTTGCGGCCGGGAACGCGCTGGTGAGGTGTGCCGAAAACGTCGCTTCTTTGTCGAACGAATTACGTAACTGAAGAGTGTACTCGACCTCACTGCCGGGGCTCACACGAGACTGATACGGCAGCAACCGTGCCCAGAAGAGATCCACGCCGAGTTCTTCAGGCGCCGGAAGGAGGTCTCTCCAGACAGCTTCCTTGCACTCGACGTATTCACGATGGGATTTGAACGCCTCTTCGGGAATTTCGTAGTACGGACCGTGACCGGGACAGAGAAGATCCGGGTGCAAACGCTCGAATTCGTCGGCACACTTGCGATGCATGGCGAAGGTCAGTGAGTTGCGGAAAACGGAATTGACCATCCACTCCTTCTCTTTCTCCGGCAGGTAGCGTTTGAGCGGGTAGGAGCTGTCGCCGGAGAACAACACTCGCCTGCCGTCGATGTCCGCGGCGATCGCTGCATGGAATTCGGTCTGACCTGGATAGAAGACGATCTCGAATGGAATTCCCTCCCACTCGAAACGTTCGCCATCCTGAAACCGTCGATCGACACGCACCGGTGGCTGCATGATGCAGGGAGTATTCCAGCGTTCTGGTGCCTCGATCACCTTAGCGACCTCCTCCAGAGTCCAGCATTTCGTGTCGTAATGCTTCTGCAGATATGGAATGCCGCAGACGTGATCGTCATGAATGTGAGTGGCGATCACCACGTCGAACTTGCGAATGCTCCAGCGCTCGCATAGTTCGTCCAGGTGGTGCTCGGTGAAACGCAATTGCGCGAAGGGTTCGGGAGAGTGAAGACTCGTGAGAAAGATCCCGCGTGAGAAATACGGATAGTCGATGAACAGCGCTTTGCCACTGTCCGATTTAATCACGTAGAAATTGGAGCACGTGTGCTCGGTTCCCCAGAGTAAATGGGGAGTGATCTCCTCGAGTTGGATTTCATGCGGGAAACGGTTTCCAGGCGGAGCGCCCACGCGGTCACGCATGAGATCAAGCAGAGCGTGAAGACGTTCGTCGAGTCGGTCGATGCAATCGTTGGGGGACTCAATGATCGGCCCGTGCGAAGGAAGCGCCAGGGAGACATCTTTCTTCCTGAGTGCCGTGATCGATTGAGCGGTCAACGTGGCGCCGATTAAATCTCCATACTCGTATTCCATCGCGTGGAGCTGGTAGAGCTTCCCGTCGTCGTGCATCAGGTCACCTGTGAACGCGATCGTCCGGCCGTTCAGGGTAACGATCAGGGTGACGCTGCCGTGAGTGTGGCCTGGCGTCGGCAGGATGAACAACGAGTACGGGCCCCATTCGAAGCGCTCATAGTCTTCTAATGCTCTCGCGACAGGCAGATCTTCACCGATTGTGAAAAAGGTACTGCGGTCGTTGTAGTTGTCGAAAATTCGCTTTTGCTGCCAGTGATCATGAGCACGATCGAAAAGATAACGCTCGTACTGAGGGGCCGCCAAACGCGCACCCTGCTGCAGCAGTCGGCTTGCGCCGAAGCACTGGTCACGATGGTGGTGCGTAAAGAGCACCCAATCGACCTGTTCCACTCCGATCTGCGGAAGTTGGTCGACGATCGCGCCGCTGCCGCAATCGATAAGGATAGCGCGGTCGCCATCTCGAAGGACATAGACGTTGCAGGTGTCGTCAAAGACGTACAGATTAGGAGCGATTTCGTTCAAGAGAGTACTCTGTGGTGAGAATGGTGACGCTGCCGCTGTTTTTGTTCACCCCATGCGGACCCGAACTCGGTGGCTTCCCGCATCTTCGCAAACCTGGCGTTGGAGTCGTCCTTCCGAAAGTGAGTGTGGACGTGATTACGATACCTGGGAAACGGACCAGTGACGTTGTTCCCGCGGTGTTGGAAATTCGCGGGGGAAATTTCAGAATGTCGTGGTAGACAGCACGGTTGACTCCCTGACCAGACGTGCTCCTGCATCAGTCGTCGATTGCCTGCCCAACTAACAAACGAAACTTCCAGCCAGTCTCGTCATCGTTCTGTTCCCGTGTCTGCTTCATAATGATGCCGATCGTTCCCTCTTTGGGGTCCGCGAAATACTGAGTGTTGAAATAGCCGCCCCAGTCAAAGGTGCCGGGACTCCCCAGACCGCCGGTGACCTAATGATAGGAATTCGAATCCCTACAAGGGGCCACATACCCCCCATACACGTTATGAATTTCCTCCCGAGTCTATCCTGACCGAGGTCCAGAATCCAGGAAATTCTCCTGGACAACGGGGTTTTCTCCAAGTAGGACCAGTTGCCATGAAAATGCTCCTTTTCTGTCCATCCGGCCCGGAATAGCCCAGAATATAGGCC
>JBDOMT010000168.1:0-35751 GCA_039831705.1 Pirellulales bacterium
GATCCATCGTTTTCGTCATGAGAATTTGGGCCAGTTTTATCCTCTGTGAAATTAGCGTAAAGTTCCACCCGATTGCAAGTTGATACGAGAACCATTTCAGTTTGAGGTTGTTGTTCTCGCCATTGGCGCATCGCGCATATTGCTTGCCTGTCGCTAAACGCCAACAATTGACGAATTTCGAGACTTGAGGCGTGGTGTGTACATCCCACCATGTTGAGTTTCATGTGGACTCCACCTGACGCCAAGTAAAACTACTCTGACTGAAAACAAGCAAGGATTTTCTCATTGGCTATCTTGAAGGCTCCCAGTGTCAGTTGCAGAGGAGTTTCTGCCGGGGTGAACTGCCTGATCCAGCACAGCAACAGAAGTCAGGGTGATGAGTAGGAAAACAAACGCAGCCAAGGTCAAATAGGCCACTTTACGTCCTTGGCGGGCTGCCGGACAGATTAAGCGAAAAACCTCGGAGATGAGGAGCCAACCGAGCATGGCAGCCAGGCTGAGTACCACCGGATCGGTCCATGGTACGATTCCCTGGACTCCGTCATGAGCCAGACGTCCCAATACACCTGTGATAAACCCAACACTTACCAGCAGGGTGGAAAATCCTAGTGAACGACTATTGACCCGTTCGAGCCACTCCAGACTAGGCAGCGAAAATCGATCGCTCGGTGGTAATTTGTGTTTTAATCGGTAGCTTTGCCATAAATACATGACCCCAGCCAGAAATCCACAAATTACGGCCACGGTACCTAACATCAGGCAGACAGCATGGACCCTGCCCCAGAACCTGGGGGCCTGAAAACTGGCCAGAGGCGTGGTGGCGGCAAATTGCGTAGCGCCGATCAGGGCCAGCGCCACAGGCAGCAGAAACAGGCCTGCTGGAGATCGAGGAAAGTAAAACCAGAGCAGTAGCGTCACCGCTACGATCAACCATGCTGCCGTTAAAAACCAATCGTAATGACTCGCCAGAGGGGCTGTGGGATTAGTGGCCACGCGTTGTCCGAGATACCAAGTGTGAGCTACGAGGCCAATGGATGCGACACCGATTACCAGGAAACGCCGCCATTTGGCATGGACCCATAGCCGGGTGATCTCCAGAGCCAAAGCAATGAAATAAGTAGCAGCAAAACAGATGATATGGACGCCTGATAGAATCATTTCATTTTTCAAACTGACCCATCCAGGCCGTATTGCTTCAGCTTTTTGTGGAGTGTGTTGCGGTTAATTCCCAATCGCACGGCAGCTTTGACTTGCACATTGTCACAGGCCGACATGACCTGCGCGATGACTTCACGTTCGACCCGATCCACGATGCGACTGTGCAGATCTTGGTCCTCTTCGGTCGTAGCGAGGAGGCCCATTTGTACGAGTTCTTCGGTGAGCGTAGTCACATCCATTTTTTGCAGGCTGGTGGATTGAGCCACGGTGCGAGACGCCATGATGCGAGATGATTGAGCACAGGTCACTGCCTCAGGCAACAGATCACATGTCAATTCGTCTCCCTGGGCCATGACAACAGCTCGTTCGATATAGTTTTGCAACTCGCGTACATTACCAGGCCAGTGGTACTGTTGGAGAGCACTCATCGCGGCCGCTTCGACATGGACCACATAGCGATCATTCTGTTCGTTATAGAGGTTAAGGAAGTGGGGCACCAGCTCTGGGATGTCTTCGGCCCGTTCACGCAGTGGGGGCAATGTGATGGGAATTACGTTGAGCCGATAATAGAGGTCTTCTCGGAAGGCTCCATCTTCAGCCATGGCAAGCAAGTCGCGATTACTGGCGGCAATCACTCGCGTATCGACTTGGACAGTTCGTGTGTCTCCTACGCGTTCCAGCTCTTGTTCCTGCAATACACGCAGCAATTTTACTTGCAACAGGGGTGTTGTGGAGTTGATTTCGTCCAGAAAAATAGTGCCTTTGTGGGCTGCTTCAAAACGGCCTGTCCGATTGTCGATGGCTCCGGTAAAAGCTCCTCGTACGTGGCCAAACAGTTCACTTTCAAGTAGGTTTTCACTCAGTGCCCCACAATTTACACGTACAAAAGGCCTTTCGTGGCGATTACTGAGTTTGTGAATGGCGTGAGCAATCAGCTCCTTTCCAGTTCCGGTGGCACCCAAGAGTAGCACGGACGCATTGGAGCGAGCCACCTGACGTGTCACCCGGTAGACTTCGCTCATAGCGGCGCCCGAACCGATAATGCCTGGTAGTGGGGCACTGTCATTCAGGTTGGGTGGGGCTGCGATGTGCATGGGAAGTTCAGTGTTTCAGTGTTCCGGTGTGATGCTGGTGTGTGTTCTCCACTGAATTACCGAAACACCGGATTATTGGTCAGACTCCAATACGTCGAGCAATTTTCCCAAAACTTGTTGGGTTTCGCGATCTTCAAATTGGCTGGCGTTGTAGCGGTCGTATTGGGAGCGAATTTGATCAGTCGTCATTAGAATGCCATATTGGTTCACACTGGAAGCAAACCTTTTCGCTGCTATCTGACGGCTATCCAAGGGGAGGTTCTTGCCACTAGCGTAGTCAAGCAATGTCAACTGGCTGTCTGCAGTGCCCAATTGTTCAAGCAGGTGCAGAGAAGCGACTGCAAGGTTAGGTTGGGAGAGTGTGGTCTCCGCAATATGGCCGTTGCGGCGTAGTTCATGAAAGAGGTTGCCCTGGGCGGATGATTGGAGCTGAAGGAGCTGCGTCAACCAGTTAAGTGCCTGCTCAGCGCGCTGCAGTCGTACCGTATCAGGGGCGAATGGTGGGTTGGCCAGTCGTTGTAGCTGTACAACCATCTCTTGGAAGCGGCTTTTTTGCGTCGGACGCATGGCAACCAGAAGCAAGGGATCCTTAGCGGTCAGGCGGTCAAATTTTAGCAGTTGTTCACTGCCGCAAACGATGGCCATCGGTACGTGGCCTGCTTGAGTGCTGGCTCGTAGTTGGTAGTGTACTTCTCGTACGGTCGGACGGCTTGCTTGAGCATCCGCCAGGATCAAAGCGAGTCGTGACGATTGGCCAGCGACTTGCAGAGCTTCACGGCCAGTTGCCACCGGGATGGCCTCATAGGCAAATTCACGCAATTGGCCAGCCCAGGTATTGCGTCGTTTTGCTCGCGAGGATAGGACCAGGGCTATGGGCGCGCCATTACCCAAAGAAAAGTCCCATAAGGCTTCAGGTAGGTAACTGGATCCAGCGAACGACTTTTCTGGGGCCAATTCCATTACCGTGGACAATGCGGTAAAGCGCAGCTCGGGATGGGGATGGCGCAATGTGCGAACCAATGGGGCTGGACGGCCTCTTGATGATGCCAATGCGCCCTTGTCGCCCAACTGGCCAAGTATTCGAATGACTCTCATGGCCGCATTGAGTCGTTCACGCTTGATAGCCTCGGAGAGTGTGGCCGACCATTGATCGACCGACCATTGATCAAGGTGTAAAGAATCAAGGTGTAAAGAATCGATGTGCAAAGACTTGGCCAGGTGCTCCCCAAGGGGTAATTGGCCATGATCGATTTGGGTATCAGCAATCTGTCGTGAGTCCTCGTTCAAAGGCAGCCCTTCCAGGGCGTAAATGAGTGCCAGCCGTTGCTCTGAAGGAGATGGATTTCCGCAGGATACCAACAGACTGGACAATCGTGCGAGCGTAAGGGTGTTGAGCTGGGCGGAGGAGTATTCGTGCGCAGTAAGCTGACTTTTACCTGGCGACCACCTCCACCAGAGAATCGGATTCTGCTCTGCAGTAAGGCCAACTTCCTGCAGAAGGTTCATTTTGTGCAACACCAGAGACCTCACGGCACCTGAGGTGGGTGGAGAGATGCCCATCTCAGCAAGTGCTTGCCTGGCGATTGGATATGCGCGGCTATCTGGCGCACAGGCGACTAGTTTTGCCAACCAGGGGATGGCGCTGGGGATACGCAGGTGGCCTGCCACTTCAGCCAGGTCACGAGTTAAGAGTCCGTTGCGACCACCCGAATTACTGCAACTCGATAACATAGCCAGTAGAGGCACATCGGTTGCCGGATGCAGGTCAACCAGCGCCGTCATTAAGTGGGTTCTCTGATCCTGGTGATCTGCTTCTGTAGTGGACTCGGTATCCAAAGTCGCCAAGGCCTGTAAGCAGGCAACTACGCCAGTTGTCCCAGTCGTTTGCAGATCAACACGAGCCGCAAGTCGTTGTTCTGCCTGGGGGTCGTGAAGTTGAGTAACTAGGGAAGCAATCCGTTTGGGGTCAAGATTGCGATCTGCGGCCGCTTTCAAGCAGTTGGCAGCGAATTGGTGTACGCCCTCAAAGAGGGATCCGTTTGCAGAGTCCCCGCTGGTCGGGATCTTGCCTTCCGCCAGTGAGATCCTTGAGAGTTGTAAAAATTTGGCACTGCCAAAATGAGTGACCAGGTTAGATTGTTCTGCAGGAGTGAGCTGGCGTTGTAGCAACGGGGCCAGCAGTTTTGCTGCCATAGGTTGCTTGCCCAAATCGAGTAAGGTGAAAACGGCTACCAGGGTGTCGATAGGTGTTTTACGGGGTAGCGCAAGGATTGCAGCGACGGTAGGGTCACGTTGTGTCTCCTCCAAGAGCAGTTCTGCGGAGGACGTCGCTCCTTTCGCTTTGAGCCCACTCGATTCCAAGGGTTGAGCCGATATTGGCCCGATGGAGGTCAGCAGGATTACCCCTGTGAGTAGTCTTATGCCTAAGCCCCAGTATCTGTTGGTCGGATTGCAGATCAGCATGTTTTATCACCAGAATTCAAATCGTCTTGGTCCAACATCAGTCGCTGACGCCAATGGGCAACCTGTGCTGCGACTTGGTTGGGTGCGGTGGAACCATAGCTCTTAAATGTCGTGAGCGCCTGCTGGGTACCTAGCACCTGGTAGACGCTCTGGTCCAGTGCGGCGTGTGCAGCTTGAAATGTCTCTAAGGGTAATTCGGCAAGTGGGACGTTTTTCTGCATGGCGATAGCCACCAATTGACCGATGATTTCATGGGCGGTGCGCTGAGGGACATTCAGTCCTATGAGATGCTCCATGAGAGTGGTTGCATCGAGATAGCCGAGTTCGAGCCCGGCAGCGATCCTCTCGTGATTGAGTTGCATTCCGTGAACCATAGCGGTTGCCAGCGAAACACACCCGTGCACCGTGTCGGTCGAATCGAACAGACGTTGCTTATCCTCTTGAAGATCTCGGTTATAGGCCAGTGGCAATCCTTTAACCAGCACCAGCAGGCTCTGTAGATTACCTACCACGCGAGCTGTCTTGCCACGAATCAACTCCAGTACGTCGGGATTGATTTTTTGTGGCATGATCGAAGAACCGGTACAGTAAGCTTGTGGCAGAGACACGAATCCAAATTCGCAGGTCGACCACAAAATCCATTCTTCGGCCCAGGTGCTCAAGTGTTCGGCTACCATAGTTAGCACAAAGGCAAATTCGATGGCAAAATCGCGATCGCTGGACGAATCGAGACTATTGGCCACCAGGCCATCAAAGCCCAGGTCATCCGCCACCAGTTGCCGGTCGATCGGAATCGACGTTCCGGCAAGTGCTGCCGTGCCCAGTGGCAATTGATTCACACGTTGCCGACAGTCGGCCAAACGTTGCAGATCGCGCTGAAATTTTTCACAATAGGCCAGCCAGTAGTGATTTGCCAATACGGGCTGAGCACGTTGTAAGTGGGTGTAACCAGGTAAAATAACTCCCTGATCCCGTTCACATCGATCGACAAAGGCACGTTGCAGATCGGTGATTTCTATATGGAGTTGGTCGATTGCATCACGAATCCATAAACGCAAATCGGTCGATACTTGATCGTTCCGACTACGGCCAGTATGCAAACGGCGTCCCGTATCGCCGATTCTCTCCACCAGTGACCGTTCGATATTCATGTGTACATCTTCCAATTCCTGCCGGAAGACGAACTGACCTGACTCGATTTCGCTTCGAATCTCCTTCAGTCCGGCCACAATTTGTTGGCATTCCTGGTCGGTAAGCACTCCAACCTTGGCCAGCATGCGTGCATGAGCGATCGATCCGAGAATATCCTGAGAGTAGAGCCTGCGGTCGAAGCTGACACTTTCAGTGAATTGCTCCACTCGCGGGTCCGTGATTCCATCAAACACGCCACTCCAGGATTTATTTTTAGTCGATTTATTTTTAGTCGATTTATCTGTTGACGGTTTATCTGTTGACGGTTTATCTGTTGACGGTTTAGCAGCCGGCGGGGATGGTGATGATTCTTTTGGCACGGTCATTTCCAGCAACGAGATTCGTCATAAGACAGGGCGGTACCCCGTTTACCGTAAGCACACAAGGGTAGAGTGTCAATAATCGTAAGCAATTGATTGCCTAAAAATTAGGCAGCTAGTCGTGAGCCGTTAAGGCTATCAGTGACGGAACCAGAATCGACCTGATGAAGAATGTGTCGAGCAGAATGCCTAGAGATAGGGCAAAACCGAGTTCGACGATACCCAATAGGCTGCCGGTGGTCATGGAAACAAACGTGCCCGCCATGATCACGCCACAACTAGTAATAATTCCCCCCGTGTGGATCATCGCTTGCCGTAGGCCTTCGCGCGGGCCATGTCGCCGTTGTTCCTCAAGGAACCGCGTGACCAGATAAATATTGTAGTCTTGTCCCACGGCGGTGAGGATGACGAACAGAAACAGGGGTACTTTCCAATCGAGTCCAACGTAGTTGGAGCCAACGATCCAGCCGAAAAACGTATTGGTGATTCCCAAGGTAACCAGATAGCTTAGCAATACCGTGCCGATCAGGTAGCTGCTTAAGAGTGGACGCCGTAATAGGGCCAGCAAAACCAACCACACCGCTATGGCAACGAGCCACTGGATTTTTTTCCGGTCGGCCAAAGTCACCATTTCCAGATCGCGGATACCGACGGTGGGGCCCAGCAGTTCAAAAGTTGCGCCGTACCAGGGTGAATTGGTGTCTTCCCCCAATCTGCGCAAGGTTTGTTCTACCTTTTGGCAGGTCATGACTGCGGCGGGCGAGAATGGTTCGTCAGTCAGTGTGAGATAAAGACGGGTGACGATTCCGTACAGAGGAGGCTCGCTGGAGACAAAGGCCGCTTGCGTTAGCGGACTGCCCTTACTCGCCAATACCTGCAGGCCAGCACTGGAAAACAGTCGTACCGTACCTGGTGGGTCGCCGGTGGGCTGATAGAGACTACGAACTCTTTCGATTCCGGCTAAATCATCTAGTGGCTTGACCAATTGAGCAATTTTTAGTTGTCCCTCGACGGTGTGAAGCCCACCTTCCGGGAGTTGCGCCAAGACAACGAGCGGTCCAATTTCCCCAGGTGGGAAGTGGGCTACCATCATAGCGGCACCTTGTCGACTTGCCCGCTGAGCAGGTAGATCTCCCAATAAATCATAGGTGACCGGTACATCCCAACCCAACCAGGCGAGCGGTAGAATGAATGTTAAGCATAGCAACAACACTTTGCCGGGGCGTCGTAGGATCGCATCGGCCAGTGCACTCCACCACGCCTGCCAGGGAATGGATGGTTGGAGGCCTGTTTTTGACGGCCCCATTCCATTTTGCACAAATTTTTTCTCAGGCAGGTTTCCCAGGGCGGTAGCCAGCAAGGCTGGCACCAGAGTGATACAAACGGCTAGGGTTACTAACAAACAGATGGCAATCGCGGGGCCGCTGTAGGCGAATTTTCCAAACTGGGCCCAACCCATCATGGCCAGACCAACGACCGTGGTCATGGCACTGGCAGTTAGAGCCGTTCCCACATTTCCAAGAGCCTGGGCTATTGCTTCGCGGGCAGCCAGCCTGGCTTGCAAAAGTTCTCGATAACGGGCGATGAAAAATAAACAGTAGTCCGTTCCTGCACCGAATAGGATGACAACGATAAAAATTTTTGTGGTGGTAAAAATACGCATCTGGAGCCAAATTTCAGGCAACGATTGACTCCACCAAGCTGCCAAGCTTAGCAAATCAAACGATATCGATGCAGCCAGACTGATAGCCAACAGCGGGATGATTGCCAACCGGGGAGAACGGTAAATGGCTAGCAAGGCGAGCACCACAAGGGCTAATGTTGCCCGATGGGTATCTCGTACGCTTTCTGCAGCGGCAGTAAGCATGTCGCCCCCAATGGCTGCAGAGCCGGTAATTCCCACCTGTAATCCAGGCGGTTTCTCAGCAGCCTGCCGGTCGATCAGTTGTCGGATGGCAGCTAGTACCCGGATGTTATCGGTTGCCATGAAATCATTCGTCAGCCTCAGTACAATGTACTGCGCATGGCCTGAGCGGCTCTTGAGTTGGGGACCGATGACGGGTGTCTTTTCCGTCCACACATCCACCAATGGCAAATCGGTACACTCTTCAACTCGTTGGGCCAGCCGGATGGCATATTGGCGATCTTCGAGAGTCAGACCATTTTCCACTCGTGCCATGACCAGCACGATCTGACTGGCCGCACGATCGGCAGGAAATGCCCGTTTGCGCAGTTTGGTTGCTCGGGCCGTTGTCGTGGTTGCGGGGAGCTGTTCTAAGTCACCATCCATGGTTACGGACGACCAGGTCGGTGCGACCCAGTGCAGCAACCCGGCCAGGGATAGCCAGAGAGCCACCACCCACCAGCGACGATCATGCATCCAATGGCCCAAGCGATAATACATTTGGCCAATTTTACGCTGCAATCATAAAAATGCTATGTCTTAACGGTAAGAGGAGAATTCTCCAGGACAGCATTTTAACGCAGAGTGGGCGCAGAGCATGCAGAGGTGATATGATTATCCTTCTCAGCGTCCTCTGCTCCTCTGCGTTACAAATACTGTTACTATCGCCATAGCGCAATGTCGGCGGCAAGGTAAATAAGGCTTACCATTTACCGGCGAACGCCCCTCAGGCAAACGAATCTTTTCGGTCGCCTGCCAACCACCCCCGCGCAGTCCTAACCCGCATATTTCACCCGTTTCTGCTACGGCGTCCCAAGTCCTTCCGTGGCTGCGTTATGTTTCGGTCCCGGGCACCGCGGCGCAGCTGTGGTCGCCTCAAAGTGTAAAAAACACGCCTGCGGTCGTGAACCTCACATGCCTTGCCACGAAAGGACTTAGCTCAGCTATATTGGTAACAAGGGCCTCGCGACGAAACGGATGAAATATCCGGGCTAAAATCCCCGTTACCTGACCGTCCGAAAAGTTCGGCTTGCCGAAATAAAAAAAGCGGCCCGATGGGAATCGGGCCGCTTTTGAAGGATCAGAAGTTACTCTACCCGTACTAGCTGGCTGCCTCAGCAGGCAACTTTCGAGGTTGTTTGGCCGCCTGCCGGTGGAGTCGCGTGACTCGGCGGTCGGTTTTAATCGGCACGCCGTTGACTACCGTACCAATCAAGCGAATCCCCAGGTTTTTGAGCAGTTCCGCGGCCTGATAAACCTTGCGGATCTCGCTGTGGTCCCTCAGCACAGTCAAGATCGCCCCGTCCACATACTGGCCCAGTGACAAGGTATCGGAAAGGCCCAGTATGGGAGCCCCATCGATAACGATGAAATCAAACTCTTCACGTAATTTATCGACAATCGGTTGTGGTTGGTCGGTAGCCAGGGCATGGACCGCGTCCATGTCGCACTGCCCAGCAGTTAGCAACCAAAGGCCTTCGGTATTGGTGGCGCGAATGGCGTCGGTCACGTCCGTTTCGGAGCGGAGTACTTCGCACAGGCCGTCGCCCAACGGCATGCCAAACAGTTTGTGCAAGGAGGGTTCGCGGACATCTCCATCTACCAGCAAAGTCCGTCGACCCGCTCGAGTTAAACTTAATGCCAGATGGCTGGCGACAGTAGTCGAACCTTCCATCGTGACTGGGCTGGAGATCAGGATGACCTGTCGTTTTCGCGTGGTCGAATCGTGCATCAGCGTGGCACGTACATTGTCGATCGATTCAGACAGTTGGGCGGCCACGACACTGCCGGCTCCCATCGCCTTACGTGCAGAAACCGAAGGTAGCGAGCCAAGGACACGGATGCCCAGGCCTTCGTCGATCTGCTCGGGCCCATTGAGCCGTCGCCGGCCAAATTCCATCATAGCGATGCCGTAACACGTCAGGCAGAAGGCAGCCAATCCGCCCACGCTGGCGATTGAAAATCGCTGTATCGTATTGATGTTTTCCGAGACCGTAGCAGGTTGCACGACCTTGATTCGCTCCTGATTCGCATCGGCTTCGATATCCCAACTGCGGAGGCGAATGGCGATGCTCTGTTCAACTTGTTTGGTCTGTTCAATTTCCTGTTTCAACATGTCGAGCATCGGTGAGTAGGCACCCCGTTGTTTCAACTGTTCCAGCTTGTTCTCCTGGGACTGCTGCAACTCGGCAAGTTTTTCAATGTTGGCCTGTTTCCGCAGAGCGTATTCAGCCATGACTCGAGAGAGCATGTCGTTGGGAGCCTGCTTTAAACGTTCCCGAATTTCACGCGCCTTATTGCGACGAAATTGTTGCAAGTCTTGTTCCGATTTGTAGCGAGTCTGCCGTAGTTGCTTCAGTTGCGGAGAATTAGCCCGTTTGCTGGTTGACTCCAGGTCAGCAATTTGACGATCGATAAAGAATTGTTGTTCCTGGTAGTGAGCGAGCATTGGATCGGCCTGCAACTCCAATTGGACAGCCGATTCCAAGGCACTGATGCTACGTGCCTCGCCCAGGGCTAAGGCTTTCATCACTTCGATATCGACTTGCTCTTTTTTGGCATCGTTCAATTCACGTTGAAGCAAGCCAAGGTCCGCCATCAGAACGCGAATGTCAGTTTCGGAAGTGGCCGAATCCGAGCCACCGTACGATTCCGCCAGAGCAGTAAATTTTTCTAACTGATCCTTGAGTTCGCTTTCCACCTTGACATGCAGTTTACGAAGTTCGTTGCGAGTAGTGTTGGACTTGATTCGTTCTTCATCGAGTACCTCACGCTGATAGGCGGCGATGACCGCGTCTACGATCTTTGTCATATCCTTCGGTTTTTCTTCACCATTGTAGGCTACTTCCAAAATTTCACCTTCCCCGGGAAAGCTGACTCGGAGATCTTCGTACAACCAGAGGATCGGGTCGGGCTCTTTGATCACAGCATCAAGCTGGGCAATTTCAGGCTTGCCCAATGCGGATGCCAGGACAAATTGACCTTTCAACAAGGTGAGTTGGGTTTGCTGAAATACTTCGAAGTCCTTAGGTGTCAGTTGTTGTTGTTGGCTGATGTCAAGTGTTTGCGGTGGCTTACTCTTGACTTGCAGGTAGGCCACGATGGAGGACGACTCGGGAAACAGCCAGAGCAGCATGCCGGCCGCAGTCCCGCCCATCAACAGTCCCATTAACAAGGCCATCAACCACCGACGTCTGAGACAGTGGAATAACCATTTTTGGTCAAAGCCGCTGCTGAGGATCTCTGGACCGCGTGGTGGGATGTTTGCTGGATGGAGCCACTGAGGCCCGTACATTCCCGGGGCGACCAATGCCTGAGAAGTTGACACTTCAGGTTGTACAACCGCGGGAACCGTGGCTGTTGAGGAATGAGATTCGGAAAAAGAAAATTCTCTGTTGGATTCTCTGTTGGATTCTCTGTGGGAATCGCTGTGGGAATCGCTGTGGGAATCGCTGTGGGAATCGCTGTGGGAATCGCTGTGGGAATCATGGTTGGCCATCGAATGCCTCTCTGTAGGATCGGAAGAGCCGACACCTGGCCACCGTGCAGGGTGTCGCATCGAATTTGTTAGACGTACTCCGGTTCGTCCGGAAGCTTAGCTACGCAATCGCTGGGCCGGTTTGCCCGCGGGCCTTGTTTTTCCGTGGTTTTTGCAGAAAGTCCATTGATTTCCCTCCAACATCGATGTCTTTATGTTGATTTTTCGCAACGGGTTGCTGCATTGGGGAAACGGAGACCTTTCAGCATTACGAAAATTATTATTAACCATTCGGCGAACGGAGGCAAAGAATATACTGGTACGCAGCGCAGGCAAGTGGGGCTCATGCACGTACTCGGTTACGCGTCGCGCTTGTATTCTGGTGATTTTCAACTGCCGTTCGCATTATACGGGTAATAAAAATAAAATCAGTGGGTTGCTATTCCCAGCGATGAATAATCGTCGGTTTCAATGGGTGTGGTAATTCGGGATAAGAGATGAATCTCTACCCAGAGGAACCCCAGTCCAATTGGCATCATGGCAAATCCGGCCCAGTCATGGATGATGTGATTGAGCCACTCCTGATCCTGCCCAAATTGGTAGAATAACAGGGCAGTTACGACAATGCGGATCATGTTTGATATTAGGGCGATCGGAATCGCGCTGAGCAGGATAATTAGTCGGTCCCACCAGGGACGATCAATGAGCAGCGCCATGGCAACGGCTAGCGAGCAGAAAATGGTTAACATACGCAAGCCGCTACAGGCGTCGACTACGCCTAACGTAATGACTTCCCCTGCGGTCTGGGTATCGATATCAATGATGATACGGCTGGCATCTCGTGTCGCAGGCAAGCCCATGGTTTGGAGAGTCAGATTACTGCCGATTGCCGCCAGTTTCTGTAAGTTGCTAAGCAGGCCTGTCTCCAAGATTGCAGGTAGAGGAAACATGAAGACCAGAAAAACGACCGGCCATCCGGCCCATCGTAACATGTGGGCGCCTCCAACCATCTGGCATAATCCAACCAGCGCGCCGATGAAAGAGAGTCGGTCGAGCGGCGCCATGTCGTAGTACGAAGCAGCCGCCCGTAGAGCTAGGCTGCACGCAAGTATGCCCAGGCCAATCCACCGCTCGGAGGCTGCAATCTGCGAGAGTGGCTTACGCCGCATCCAGAGCAAATAGGCTGCAAATGCGGGAACGATCCAGCCGTGTGAGTAGAGATCGTCATTCCAATAGCCAGCCGTACGGGTAAGCATATTCCAATAGGCAACGACCAAGGCCAGGGCAAACAGGCCCAGGGTGATCCATGCAGTGCGTTGAGCTGCTGGTGCTAGCGGCGTGTCGTGAAAATCGGCCTCGTGTGAGGAAAACGACTGGGACGAAAAGGGACTGCTAGCGATGGATTGTTTGCTGGTATTCATCAACTTCTTAGGGGTGCCAATCTTGAGGGATGCCAACTTTTTAAGTCGGCGGATAATATTCGGGTTAGCGCTTTTGACATGCGGATGAAAAATACGCCGGTACCCATTCGAGAATACGCGTACACATGCCATCTGTCAATCAAATGCACACCATTGGCAGGGAAGAATTGGCCCCTTCCCTACACTTTCACAGGCGAGTGCGAGGGATGTGCGGATCGTAGTCGTTTTACACGATTGGGCGCTTCTGTCGGGACACCTTTTAACAGCAACAGAATGTGGATGAAATAATCGGACTGCTAGCAATGTATATAGGGCTATTTGGCCTTTTCTTGATGATTTCAGCCAGTATGAGCAAAGTTACTGTTAAGGTATTCCGATTATAGGCACTGTAACCGTCAGGCGGGCGGTGCCGGATGTGTGTGAGGGTCAATTAGCCCGGCATCCGTAGAGCAGCTTTCGTTCGCCGAACATTAGACGCCTATCAAGCGGGATGAATCACATGAAGTTGTGCCCCCCAGTCTCTCATCGATTGCTGCTGGTGATACTAGCAACTCTGGTTAGTTCCACCGGATGTACTGCATTTTTAGAACCGCGCGATCCATTCCCGGCTACTCCGCCGGAACCACCGTTGGAAAGCACCGTGCCACGTGAATTGGACAAGGTGACCTTGCCACGCTACGTCATTGAGCCACCTGATATTTTGCTCGTCGAAGGAGTGAAATTGGTGCCGAAGTCCCCCCACGCAGTGGAGACTTTCGACGTACTGCTGGTGCGTGTGGCTGGGGCGTTTCCCGATCAGCCGATCGACGATGCTTACTCGGTCGATGCTGATGGCAGCTTGAATTTTGGCCCCACTTATGGCCGCATCATGGTTGTCGATCTGACCATCGAGGAAGCGGAAGATGCCATTCGTAAGCATCTGGCCCAGTTGCTTTCCAGCGTGGAAGTTTCTGTTTCACTGGTCTCCTCGGCAGGTGCTCAGCAAATTACCGGGCAGCATCTGGTTGGACCCGATGGCAGGGTCAATCTGGGAACTTATGGGGCCGTTTATGTGGCCGGCATGACCATTGAGCAAGCACGGGCGGCCATTGAAGAGCAATTAAAACTGAAACTGGAAGGGCCTGAGGTGTTTGTCGACATTCTCGCCTACAACAGCAAGGTGTTTTATGTGGTGACAGCGGGAGGTGGCCTGGGAGACAATGTTGGCCGCTTTCCAATCACCGGCAACGAAACGGTACTTGATGCGGTAGCGACTGTCGGTGGTATTTCACAGCAATCCTCGTCAAAAATGTGGATTGCACGCCCAGCTCCCAACGGCTCGGGTTGTGAACAAATATTGCCGATCAGTTGGAATGACATCACCAAAGGGGCAGCTACGGCAACGAATTACCAAATGATGCCGGGCGACCGATTATTCATAGCCGCAGACAAGCTGGTTACTTTCGACAGTGTGGTGGCCAAAGTACTGCGTCCATTCGAACGGACCTTTGGATTTATCTCCCTGGCTACTTCGACCGCCAACCGGATTGCCCGGTTCGGCTTGGCTAATACGTTTTAACGAAGTTTTAGGGTAACGAGTATCGATGTGAACGAAAGTCCGTTGGCAACAGTCAGTTCATGGTTGGTAGACGTATAAGACAGTGACCCATCGTGCTTGAACGCATTCTCTGGATCGCTAGGGCACAAGCAGCAATAAAGGAATCTATGTGATGTGGCATCGCAATTGTAAAAAGGTGATCTGGATGACAGGGCCTGGTTCTTGGATCAGCGCTTGGGTTCTATTCGGTTGTGCCGTGACTTCGTTGGGGACCGGGCAGCAGACTGCAGTGGCCGGGCATCCGCCCACTCCCCTGCCCTGTGCTGCTGAAGGGGTTTGTCTGCCCAATCGGGCAACTTGGGGTTGGAACCAAACTCGTTGGCGGCCTTGGCCGGGTGATAAGGCCGGCTTGCAGCCGACTCAATCGGCAACACCCGCAGAAGATGCGCAAGACGAAGTATTTCCACCGTTCGAGCATCCTCCCGCTGAAGATGAAGATCTGCGTGGCAGTCCGTCTAAGAAAAAGGAGAGCACCGAGTCCGAGTCAACGGCTCCTGCTGAGGAAGCCCTGCCGGAACTTCCTGCTTCGGAGTTGCAGGGTTTTAGAAACCCCAGGCGGTTGCCTGCGCCACAACAGTCACAGGGCATGAACGAAGTTACCCTACGGTTACCCGTAGTACACGATGCGGATTTGCGTCCGTCCAACGGTCTGATGCAGCTTGAGACAAAATCGCTGCAAATTCAGCCTTCGGCAAACGGATATTCTGCCGAGCCAGCCAAAGCAATTTCCACCGAATCTCTGCAAGAAGATTTGCCTCCTAATTTGCCAACTAGTTTGCTGCAACTGACGTCAGGATTTCGAATCGAGAGGCACCATGCTTTGCCTGCCAAGAGGACCCCTTGGGTGGCTCAAGAAAACCGCATGAAAAAGCAACCGCAGGCAGCACCTGCTGCTGGGGTAGTTCCCGCCACATGGCAGCAAACACCAGGTATCCAGCTTATTAATCCAGCCGCAGCCATATCATCTGCTGCCGATGGAGACGAGCTAAGGCATGCCATCTATTACGAGGCGGCCGATCAGTAAGGGAGTGGCTGACAGACGGAATTAAGGGGATTCCTCAAGCTGACCGCTTTACAGGTGGTCGCGGATGCTGTCGTGCCGATTCTGACTTCTTTGCCGGTTATTCATGCTACTGGAAGTGTCTGCGGCCTGTGTGGTTTCTGGAAACTTGACAATTCTTCGGGTCAAGCATACGGTGAAGTTGTAGTGTTCTTCTTTCACCGAGCAGCCCGTTTTCTGTTGTTCGGCTTTCCGCAGTTTCCAAAGGCCCTGATATGATATTGAAATTTCTGCCCTATGTGTTGGCTGGTGTGTTGATTGTGGGATTGACGTTTGTGGAAGCGGGTTTTTCGGACCGTTGGCATGATTCCAGCGTAGATGCGGCTGAATTTGGCAAACTGTTTGATAGGGTGCCAATGGATATTGGCAAATGGCATGGCGAAGACTTGGATGTCGAAGAGGATGTCCGACGTACGGCGGGGGCAGTGAGTTATGTTTCGCGGCGTTACACAGAAGAGAATACCGACAGGTGGGTCACCTTGTGGCTGATCGTTGGCCATTCACGGGACGTGTGTCGTCATACACCAAATATTTGCTACCCCAATGCGGGTTTCAAGCAAAACAGCAGTATACTCAAGCATCACCTGCCGGTTTCTGACGGCGAAGAGGCTGTTTTTTACACAGCGAAATTCGAAAAGGCCGATGAAATGAGCCGTCATATAGAACGAGTCTTTTGGACTTGGAATCATCCGGAGCGCAACCGGTGGGAAGCACCGGATAATCAACGACGGGAATATGGCAACTCCCGAGCACTCTACAAACTCTATTTCACCAGTTCCGTGATGAAAGATGAGGACACAATTGAAGATAGTGTCGCCGTTGAATTTGCCGAACAGATGGTGCCATTGATCAACGCGGCCCTGTTTGGTGGTGAGAGTCAGGAGAGTTTAGAGTCCAGAGTTGAGAACATAGAAATATCAGCGCCCAGCGATGAGAGTCTTGAGGGTCTGGAGAATCTTGAGAGTCCAGAGTTAGGGGAGAGTCTGGAGTTGGAGGATAGTTTAGAAGTGGGAGTGGGAGCAGAGACTATTTCAGACGAGACGACCGCAGTGGAAACTGATCCAGCGGATGAATTGCCTTAGCCCCAACTGTTCTATTGCGCCAAATCGAACTTGGACAATGCTCGCGTGGATTGCGTGCTAAGTGGGTGATCTGGTTGCGAGATCATTCTCCAAGATTAGTTTGGCTTGGGACGTAAGCGACGGATTGGGGTTATTATTGTCACATTCTGGGATATAAAAACCCTCGCCTTCAGGATTGTACGATGTAGGAAGAAGGCAAAGCACAAGGATCTGTTTCGATACCCTTGAGAGTGAAGGATTTTAGTGTGAATCGCACGAAATTTTCGATTCTACCATCCCCTAGCAGTTGAATCATACGTATAAATTTGGGCTTTAGCCGACTGGCGGCGAAATTTCCGCCTTCAGGCGGTGGTCTTCATTCTCCAAGATTCGTTTGGCTAACGAAGAAGTTTCAACGATTCACATGCGCTCGAATTTGCATGGTAGCGCGGTCCAACCAATCTGCTCATACAGTTGCAAGTACCAACAAACACGGGGTGCCAGAATTCGATCCGGCACCCCGATATTGTTTTTGGGCTTAAGCCACCAATCAATAAGCATCATCACCCGGTTGATCGAGATCTTTTTCGAATCGATTGCCGGCAGCATCTTTCAGGTCCGACCGTTTGTAGTTGGATGTCATTAACTGAGCGTAGACCAGATTGTCGATTTGGTCAGAGACGTACACGGTTTGTCCACCGACGAAGGCTACGTTGATACCTCCAGGGTGGTTGCTGGATGGAAAGCCATCGTTGGGGGCCATGCTGCCAAAATCGTCTGCATCGAAAGCTTCATTTTGACCGTTAATGCGACGTGCCTGGAAACCCTGCTTGGGATTGGAACCGCTCGAACTTCCTGCCAGAGCAGTCGCGATTACTTCAGGCTGTTCCCAGCAGAATCCGAAGTGAAATTTTTTGTCCTGTGCATTGGCTCGCTCGTTGGAATTATACCCCCAACGAATGGCATTCATGTTTTCGGTCAGCATCATTGTTTTGGTCGTGCCATCACCTTTAGCTTGTAAATAGGCGACCGTCATCACAATCTCGGATACCGACGGATTCTGATTATCACGAACATCTACAGGACCAGCCGAACTTTTATAGGTGTCTTGGAGAACTCGAGTACGATCGAAGAAAACACCATTAGCAGCATTTTCATTTGGGCTAGCCGCAGCGGTCGGATTTAGCACTGGAGTAGGATCGTCAATTTCGCGTCCTATGTATCCGGCGTTGGCGACGTAGGAGAGATTGGGAGCTCCAGGTGTTATTGGCGGATCACTGGGACAGTTGAGGACTTCAACCTCCGTGAAGTAGTCTGTGTCAACTGAATTAGTTGCAAAACCCTGAGACCAGCGTTCCCACATCGGCTGTTGGTCAATGTAGGGAAAGGTCATCACTACCCAACTGGCCCGTTGTTGCCTGTCTTTTGTCGCACCGCTGATGCCCAATTTGTTGATGTAGCCTGGAAAATTTTTCAGCGACGATTCTCTGGTTGCCAGGGCTGTCTGCAACTGTTTGAGATTGTTGCGGCAAGTATTTGATCGGGCCGCTTCGCGGGCTGACTGCACCGCAGGTAGCAGCAAGGCGACCAGGGTGCCGATGATGGCGATGACCACCAATAGCTCGACCAGGGTAAATCCGGGGGGAATAATGTGCCGCCGTTGGCGCGTAACGTCTGAGCTCGGGATGTGCCTCATCTCTCGATTCTCCTGGGATGGTTGATGAAAAGTCGAATTTGAATGAAAAGCCGGGTGAACTTAATAAGGATCGGGTGAACTCGATAGGGATATAGCCCGATCGCCCCTCCGGCCAGTGTCACTCGAGAACGGGCGTGAACACCCTATCAATTGTCCCAAATCAGAGCCCTTTTGTCCAGCAAAGGCCAAAAATTGCCGGAATTTGGCTTTCGCCTGAGGAGCTAATCGCACCAGAAAGCCCTCTTATTCCCTTTACTCCTTTTACTCCTTACACTTCGTCATTCAAAATTCCTTGCTCAATATTCGATATTTACCATTTGCAAGCCGAATATCGAATATCGAGCAAGGAGTGAAGAATATCGAATGAAAGGGTTAACACCAGAGGACTCTTCCGCCAGGCCGGTTGAAGACAGCGGTCAGGTGCTGCTATGTTGTACGGAGTAACCTTTACGCGTATGTATTCTTTCGCGCATACCCCCCCCTAATTTGGAGAACAAACGCATGTCGATGTTTATTGGAGAGGCCCTGGCTGGAGATGGAAATGAAATTGCCCATATCGATTTGTTGCTAGGCGATAAGGATGGTCCAGTCGGTACGGCTTTTGCAGGAGCCTTGGCTCGCCAAAGTGAGGGTCATTCCAACCTGCTGGCGGTTCTTACTCCTAACCTGGCCGTGAAACCGGCGACGGTGATGATTACCAAAGTTACTATCAAGGGAATGCGGCAAGCAGTGCAGATGTTTGGCCCAGCTCAGGCCGCGGTGGCCAAGGCGATTGCCGATTCAGTAGGTGATGGGGTCATTGCCAAGGAACGGGCGGAAGATTTGGTATGTGTTTGTGGTGTATTCATTCATCCGGAAGCGGCGGATGACAAGAAAATTTACGAATACAACTACGAAGCAACAAAGATGGCCGTGAAGAACGCGATGGAAGGGAAGCCGTCCGTCGATGAAATGCTTGCAGGCAAGGATGAAGCGGCCCATCCATTCCGAGGATTCTAACCGTCAATTATTTATGCCATTGCAAAAGATTCTCCTCTGTCTGGATCCCGATCCTCAGCCTAGCGTATTTGACGCGATTGTGGCGATCGATGCGGGGGTCGACACGGTTTTACGCCATGGGGGAGTTGAAGTAAAACAGGTTCGTGATCTGGTCCATGGAGCCCTATTTACCCGTGGGGGTGAGCAACTATGCCATACGGCCCTGTTTGTCGGTGGTTCGGATGTGAGCGCCAGTGAACGCTTAGTGGAAGCGGCCAAAGCCTGCTTTTTTGGACCTGTGCGGGTATCGCTATTACTCGATCCTAGTGGTGCAAACACCACGGCCGCAGCGGCCGTGGTGGCAGCATCCCGGCATGTCATGCTGGGGCCGGAAACTACCGCCGTGGTGCTGGGGGCAACCGGTCCGGTGGGAGAAAGGGTGGTACGGTTGCTGGCCATGGAGGGGGTGCGCGTACGGGTTGTATCACGTCGCCTCACACGTGCTTCGTTGGTCTGCGAGAGGCTTACCCAGCGGGCTTCAGGTACGACTCTTCTGACCGCTCATGCAATGAAACCTCAAGGCATGGAAGGTCTATTGGACGGTGCGCAGTTGGTGGTGGCCGCCGGCGCTGCGGGAGTGGAGTTGCTGGCAAGTGAAGATCTCAATGCAGTCCGGTCGTTGGCAGTGGCTATTGATCTCAATGCCGTCCCACCTTCTGGGATTGGTGGAATTGAACCACAGGACCAAGGTGTTGCGCTCGCGTCGCTCTGTTGCTATGGCGCTTTGGGCGTGGGCAGGTTGAAAATGAAAATTCACCGGAAGGCAATTGCGAGTCTGTTTTCCACCAACGATTTGGTGCTGGATGCTGAGGAAATCTACGTTTTGGGGAAAGGGTTGGGTTAACCCGCATATTTCACCCGTTTCTGCTACGGGGCCTCGCGACGAAACGGATGAAATATCCGGATTAACGATCCATTAAAGGGAACGCATTGAATCCGGCTTCGCGTAGGTGGTCAACGAATTCCCGAGGCCCATGGGTACAATAGATTTTTTTTGCTCCAACCCGCTCTGCCGTTTCGAGAAGCTGGTTGAAATCGGCATGGTCCGATAGGGGCAGGGCATGGTCCACATCCCAGCGAACTTTGGCCGAAGCATCGAGGGCCCAACCGGTTACTGCGATAGATACGGGCCGCTGAATTCCCCGCAGGCGGAAGTTACGCATCCTGCGTGGAATGGTCACTACCGCATGTCCTGGGGGGACCTGACCATCTACCAGACTGTGTTCATCATGTCGACTTACGTTGCCCAGGTCGATACCGCAGTTTTGGTAGATTTCGCTAACTGCATAGGTCATTGGGTGTTGCAGTACGGGAATGCCGGCCATGGTGAGTAATCGGGTGATTTCCTGTCCTTTGCCCAGTGGGTAGAGGTGCAGAACGGGAGTCCTCTCGGCCTCGAGTGACCTGCGAACTAACTCAATGAGCTCGGCAACCATTTCCATCCTTGGCGGCAGGCGGTACTGGGGGCGACCGAAGGTGCATTCCATAACCAGGATGTCGGCTTGTGGCAACTCCGCCTCGATGCAGGTGGCAGACTGTCCCAGCTTAAAGTCGCCCGTGTAGAGGAGCGACTGCTGCTGACCCGCGGCAGTGGATTGCCGCGCAAGCAGCATCGCCGAGCCGAGGCAGTGCCCCGCAGGGTAAGAGGTCAACTGCAAGGGTCCAAGCTCTCGTGGCATGCGAAATGGTAGTTCCCAGACGCGCCTATGGGCTCCCCTGCGATGCCGATAAAGACAGGCGGTGTCCGGAGTGCAGAGCGCCAGTTCATGCGTGCCAAGATGGTCCGCATGGGCATGAGAAATAAATCCGCGCGGCTGCCGACGACATACATCCACGGCCAGTCCGGCAGGAGTGAGAAACAAGCCTCGGTCCCAGTGAAACATGGTGTGTTGAGTGTTGAGGGTTGAGAGTGAAGTGTTGGAACAACGAGACATTAATGTAAACGGTTGGGCAATTCCCTACTGTGACACCACCACATTCTGGTATGCTACCCAGCTCCAGCTATCAATTTTGACCACTCAACTCCCAACTCTCAACCCTCAACTCTCAAATGCTTCGTACCGTTCTGGTTACCGGTTGTTCTTCGGGTATAGGGCAGGCAATTGCATGCTTGCTTGCGGAGGAGGGGTTTCACGTGCTGGCTGGGGTTCGTAGCGAAGAGCATGCTGCGGCATTGGTTGATCTCAAGTACCCTTTGATTGAGCCAGTCCAGTTGGACGTAACCCAAGCCGGCCAGATTGATCGGGTACTGGCCCATGTGGAGAGTCAGCATGGCGAGGAAGGCCTCTATGGGCTGGTCAACAATGCGGGTCTTGGCCTGCCAGCGGCATTGGAATTGACCACGCTCGAAGAAGTCCACCGTTTGTTCGAGGTGAATACTCTCGGACCGTTACGGTTGATTCAGAGCTGCTTGCCCCATTTGCGTCGAGGATCTCAGTTGGGTCACAGGGCGGGTAGAATAGTCAACATATCTTCAATCAACGGTTTTGTGGCATTACCCACAGTGGGTGCTTATTCAGCAAGCAAATTCGCTTTAGAGGCGATTTCCGATACGCTGCGGGTCGAACTCCGCCCCTGGGGAGTCACCGTTTCTCTCATTCAGCCCGGTCAAACTAACACGGCCATCTTTGCAAAAAGTCGTGTCGCACTGGCTCAACGGACACAACAGATCCCTCCGCATCTGCAGGCTGGCTACGAACCCCTGTATGTGCGTGCCAGTCGATTCAACGAACGGGGAGCCCGCTCTTCCACGTCTCCCGAGAAAGTGGCCCAAGCGGTACTTCGAGCCCTTCAGGCAAAGCGGCCCAAGGCTCGTTACAAAGTAGGCTACGATGCCCATGGACTGGCATTGATGCGTGCAATACTTCCCCAGCGATTAATCGATCGCATGTTTGCCCGTGCATCGGGAGTATTAAAAGCCTGCCGAGAAATGTAACAAATGAACGAAGATGTTTGATCTATGATGTTTGATCGATCAAACATCAAACATCATAGAAAAAAATCATACATCTCTTTTTGTTAGTCGACCACGGATCGCAACCTTTCGGTCGTGAGGCTTGGGGATGTCGTGGGGCTGATGGCTGCCCAGGTCCATGCTTTCGCCAAAGTAGTGTTTTCGGGCTTCAGCATTTTGCAGCACGTCAACCGGCTTGCCATGACACAGTACTTGGCCTTCACGAATGACATAACTTCGATCGGTGATTTGTAAGGTTTCACGTACCTGATGGTCTGTGATGAGGATCGAGATACCCCGTTCACGTAGGTTGCGTATGATTTCTTGAATATTTGCAATGGTTACCGGGTCAATGCCAGTGAACGGTTCGTCGAGCAAGATGATTTTAGGATCGGAAACCAGGCAGCGAGCAATTTCGAGTCGTCGTCGTTCGCCACCAGAAAGTGTCATGGCTTTGCTCTTGCGGAGTCGGGTAATGCCAAACTGCTCCATCAATTCCTCGCAACGGCGGCGGCGCGTGCTACGGTTAATTCCCAGCAATTCCATGACGCCCAGCAGATTGTTCTGCACCGAAAGTTTACGAAAGACGCTCGACTCTTGAGCCAAATAGCCCATGCCTCCTTCTCGAGCTCTTCGAAACATGGGCCAATCGGTTACCACTTGATCGGATAGTAGGACAGAACCAGCATTCGGTTCGATCATGCCACAGGTCATGCGAAACGTGGTTGTCTTACCTGCTCCGTTCGGGCCAAGCAGGCCCACGATTTCGCCCTGTTCGACATGAAAATCCACGCCATCGACAACCCTCCGACGTCCATAATTTTTAACCAGTCCACATACTTGAAGTAGGGTCACGTGCTGATCATCCTTGTGTTTTGATTATCGGACAATTCGCATGTCACCGAAATTGGGAAAACCTGGCAGCTTTGGAAGACCAGGGATGCCTCCCCAAGAATGGGGCCAAAAGACGCACACCGCTCTGCCGGTGAGCAATCGCTGATCGAGGTAGGAACCTCCTGGTATTCCCCGGCTGGGAGTGGAGCTTTTCCACAGACGACAATCGGCACTTTCGGGGCTATTGTCGCCGCATACAAAATATTGTTTGTCAGAAATAGGGAAGTCGCGGTGGCGCCGGGTGCTAAATCGAGGCCAATTCTTGGGGTTGCTGAACAATTGACGCTGTGAATCTATCGGAGGTACGGTTGTGCCATCCGCCAGATGCGCTGCTGATCCGATCCGTGTGTATTCAGGGTCGTGTGGGCTATCTTGTGGATTGGTGGCCACATAGTAGATATCGCGCATGACTTGCAGGCGTGAGATTGTGAGAGAAGCACCACGGGCACCGATGCCTACGGGGGCCAAATCACCCCCACGATCGTCCCCTGATCGGGGGTAGATGTTGGCTCGCCCGCCGTATAATTGGCTTGCATCGTAGGAGCTGTCTCCAAAGTCGACCAGTGTGTCATCAACCCACAGCAACAGTTGGTCGTCCACATTGGCGAACGAGAGATGATAGTTGCCTGGAGAGTTAAGACCTGTCGAGGCTGTCAGGGGGAAACCGTTGGCATCTTCCTGGTCAGATTCTACGTTGAGCGTTGCTTGTCCCGACTTTAAGTCGATTTGACAGGTAAATTGCTTTCCACCTTCCACCAGGTTGAGGATCAGTTCCCCCTTTGCCTGGACGACATTCACGTGACCAGCGACTGCCAAATCCCCCACCCAGTTGTGGGGCCAGTGCGAAGGCTCCACCTGCCAAGTGCCATGCAGTGCGGTACTGCGTAAAATTCGCGCGTTGTAGCCATTGAAGTCGGCAATCAATTGTGGGTGGGCTGCATCCGCCATGGCGGTTTTGTTGGCCTGCGTGGCTGGTGAGCCATCGGATTGGATTGCACGCACTTCCTGCCAATCGAGATTGTCAGGCAATAGGTGTCGATAATGAATCCAAGCTGTGGACTCTTCGTGGGTTCCCTCGGTGTCGGTTTGATCAATGAGAAATCGTTGTTTTACGTTTTTTTCACCGGGCACGACTTCAATTTCCCAACCAGCGCTGGTGGTAGCGGCCCAGCGGAGCGGCCAACCGGATTGGTGGAGTTGGACGGATTCGTAGTCCGTATCGTGTACCGGTTGCAACATGGCGCGGACCGTAGCGGGCGGTTTGCGTTGAATACGAAACTGGTCCTGGCCAGGTGGGCTGGTGAACAGATCGCCTTGGTAGACTCGCAATATTTCACCTGGAAGGCCAACGAGTCGTTTGATGTAGTTCATCGATCCATTGCCGGGAAATTTGAATACGACCACATCCCAACGCTCTGGAGGGCACGAGTCGTAGCTGTATTTGTTAACGAGAATACGATCTCCCGGGTAGCTGGAATGCTCCTCAATGGCCTCGCGATTGACCAAGTCCTGTACGGCTATCGGAAGGTCCTTGCGAAAAGGCATCGTGTAACGGCACATGGGACAAACGCCCGCAAGTACGTCCTGGGAGCGGATTTGATATTCGAGTTGCTCTCGTTGATCGACCCGAAGGCTGCTGTGTTGTAGTTGGGAGTGCCATCGTTGGACCACGTCGGACTCTTCGGAACTGGCGGTCGTTCGAAAACGATAGCCACACTGGTCGCACGAGACATCTTTATGCCGTCCCTGTAACGCGGGTGACATCGAGCCGGTTGGAATGACAAACGCTTCAGCCTCGAAGGTGCGGAATAAAAAGGCCAGCACAAAAGCAACAACTATCGATTCGATCGTTTCTCGGATCGCCACAAAACCGCTCTGGGGTCTGTTTGGTGCGGAATCCGGAGGTGTGGATTTCAGTTGCTCTGGAGAGGAAGCCGAGGTTCTGAGTTGGCGGTCTTTTAGGCGGTTTTTCTTAGACATGGCAGTTGGTCAACAGGATTAGATAATGGCAAGGGGCAATCCACATTATTAGGTATTCGTCACAGACGCCCCAATATAGCCAAATTTGTCTGTTGCGGATAACTCGAATTTGGTCACATTTTTCGTGATGAGTATGACCATTTTTGTGCTAGCACAGTTTGGCAATGTAACCCGAATGGCTTTTTTCAACGGCTCTCGATCACCCTTCCCACTAGCAGATGCCGGGGCATTCCTGCCTGGGGCCAAACGCGGCTGTCGATGGATACGGGGGCATTATCACCCACCAGAAACAGCTCATCCGAGGCAAGCTGCCAGCAGGCAGTCTGGTGCTTGGGGGAGATGTTTTTCCTGGTGAAGGTAGTCCCCCAGGAGCCCACTCCCACCGGTCGGGCACCATAGTAGACATCTCGCCATAGGGCGGCTTCACGCAAGGTGACCGTCAGATTCGTGACCGTCACGACAAAAGGATCTCTGGTTCCCGCTGGCAGAACTCCCAGTTGCAACGGATATTGCAATTCTACTTGGCCGTCAATCGCCAACAGCAACTGTCGATCGAAGGTAGAAAGTTCCAGCAATACTTCGCCATGGGCCAGTCGTTGTCGGCTGGACTCCGACAGGGTTTGCATGAGCAATGGCCGTCCATGATCCAGCAGTTGCATCGTTCCAACAGCGGGTTGGATTCGAATGGTTAATGGTTGTCGACCATCATCGATGGTCCATGTTAACGAACCTTTTCCCTGGCAGGTGAGGTGGGTTGATAGCATGAAATCCTGGATCAGGTTTAGTTTTCGCGACAATTGGCCATTGTAAGGAGCATCATCGGTGTAAGATTGGTCGGTCAGAAAGAGCGATTCCTTTTCCGAGTCTTTTTGGTCTTCTGGTAGCGTGAGTGGAGATGGATTACATCTGATAAGTTGTCGCAGCAGGTGTTGCTCGGTCAACTTTTTTACTTGGAGTTGTCCGTCGATCCATAGGTCCCCTGCAACCAATTGCAGTTGTTCGCCAGGCAATCCCAAGACACGCTTGGTGCAGAGCACTGCGGTTTTACGAGACCCTTGCTTACTGGAGTGGAACGTATAATTCTGCCAAGGGGAATAGAACACGACCACTTCCCAACGATGGGGAAGGCGCCAGCCGGTCAGGGTGCGATCGATCCAGAGTCGAGTGCCAGGCTGGCTGACCGCATGAGTCCAGTCAAGACGCCCTTGCTGGCAGTAGGGACAATGGATCAGGTTCGCCGAAGGGAGTTGCTGGGCAGCCAGACGGAGTGTTTGTTGGCACTTTGAGCAAGCCATTTCGATATGAGGCCCAACCAGTGTCGGAGCCATGGAGCTGCCGGAAACCGTCACGGGAGTGATCAGGCCCATGACTAACCAGGTCCGCATGATTAGGATCATTATGAAGGCACAGCTGGCCAGGTAGATTAGCGGGGTCGTCTGCTGCGCCAGCCTATAAATGCTCGGATGTGTATCGGTTTTCTTCATTTGGATTTAGCCCGAATTGATGAAATATCCAAACTTCAAAGTAGAATTCAAGACATAATCCTGAAAATTCTTATATTTCCTTCGTACACTTGTGGTTCGAATCAACCGAGTGACCTAGGGTTGGCCTACATTTGGTTTACGGGTAGTTTGAGTCTCTCTGCTGACATGCGAAGGAACAGTTCCAATGATGCAAGTAGATGAACAGTGGTACAATAAGTCCAATCCGATTTATTGCCCAAGGTGGGAAATTCTACAAAGAGCCACGATGGGATGGCCGATCGGGCAGATTCTATTGCTGACGACAAGCCTACTCTTGCTTGTAGTACAGCCAGCCACCGTCCGTGCCGAACCAGAAGACCTTAACGAACCGGCCGATACGACAAGTCCGCAAGCAACGTTGCGGAGCTTCATTGACTCGGGAAACAGGCTTTACCAATTATTCAATCAAGGTCAGGGTACATACCGTTATTCCTCCGAGATTCGGGCCATGTCCCAACGTATGCTGGATTGCCTGGATGTGAGTGAATTGCCTGAATTTTCCCGAGAGGACTATAGGAGTGAGGCGGCCGTTTGTTTGAAGGAAATCCTCGATCGCATCCAATTGCCCCCCTGCGATCAAATTCCCAATGCCAAGAAAGTCGATTCGGTGGAGGGTCGGGAAGAGTTTTCTCAGTGGAAAATTCCAAGGAGTCGGCTCCCATTGGTCGAGTGGCGGAAGGGCCACGTCGCCATGAGTACCTGTTCACGTCAGGAACGGTGGGACGGGTGATAGAATATTACCAGGACTTAAAGACATTATCCTATCGGTCTACGGGGCCGGATACATCCCCCGGTTTCTATCGGTGGTACATGTCCGCGCCCAACTCACCACGGATCGCAAAGTTCGTTGCCCGGCTTCCTGAATGGACCAAAGAACGCTTCCTGGGCCTGACCGCGTGGAAGTGGCCCGGGCTTATTCTCGCCTTCATGCTTGCATGCGTACTGATGGTGGGTTTGTACTGGATGCAAAAAAAACGGTTCAGCAGATCCGTGGAAAACATGTGTTTCGCTATTGTCTGACAATCGTCTATCCGTTGGCAGCCATGTTGGTTCCTCTGGCTTTTGCCTATGTTGCCAAAGAACTAATTTCGATTCGAGGTACGCCTCTCTACTTGCTGACTTTTTGTGCCAATGTCACGGCCCTGTTAGCAGCTCAAGTAGTAGTTTTTGGCGCTAGCATCCGGGATGCCGAGGCGATTATCGCGTTACCACAAATTCGCCCCAGTGGCTTGGACGCCCAACTCATACGGATTGTTTCCAAACTGTTAGGTCTGCTGATTGCGGTGATTTTGTTTCTTGTGGTCGGTCAATATTTAGGGATTAATCTCACTACGCTGTTGGCCAGTGCTGGAGTGGGCGGGTTTGCACTCGCATTGGCCGCACAGGATACGCTAAAAACCCTCTTTGGAACCTTGATGCTCATGGCCGACAAGCCGTTCCGCGTCGGTGAACGGATCGTATTCAAAACCTACGACGGGGTGGTTGAGGATATTGGCCGCCGACCACACATTCGCAGGGTTGCGGATCTGCATCTCCCTTTAGACACACCACAGGATAAAATTGAGCAGGCGGTGGCGATTATTCGTATCGCATTGCAGGACCATGAAGGCATGACTCCCGATTACCCACCACGAGTTTATTTCAACGAATTCAATGAGGAGTCTTTCAATATTCGTATGTTCTATTGGTATTCTCCACCAAACTACTGGGAATTTTTAGCCTTCAGTGAGCGATTAAACATGGAGATCTACCGGGCTTTCGAGGCAGCGGAAATCTGTTTCTCTTTACCCCTGCGCATCACTCCCACCTCGCTCGCTAGTAAGGAAAAGCCACTAGTAGTCCAAGTGACGGACTCCGGGGTGGCCTAGGGCATCGCCCTGGTCATGCTACATAAGTCTCACCGGCTTGTTGATTTAATCAGCCGCAGGGCGTTAAGTCTAACCATCCTGTCAATGAAAAACGACAAAGCATTACCACGAAGGACACGAAGAGCACGAAGGTTGGAAAAACGAGCACTTCGAAGATTGCCACAGGCTGAAATTCTCTTAATATCTTCAAACCGTATCCAAGATCTTGTGCAGTCTATCCTCAATATGCTTCGTGCTCTTCGTGGTGAATTGAGTTATCGCAAACAGATACCAGGTAATTATTGATGTATGTAATCACGTGTCAAAGTGACGCTGTCCAACCAGGATTCTTCTGGATGACACGTTTTTTGGCAAAGTAATTTTCACACCGTCCCCAACTAGACAACGAAATAAACGGAAAGTTATTTATCGGCTGCCTCTTAGCCCCCGTTCTGACCTCAGAACATGCCACAAAACCGGGGGCTAACGATGTGATCGGTTACCATTGGACATTGTATCAACAGCCTGTCCCTGCGTCCCTCACCAGGCCGGTCTAATAAAGCCAGTCGTAGCGAAGGTGCCGCTAAAAGGCTTTATGGCGCGCAAGTAGGGTGGGAAATGTTGCGAAAAGGCAACCGAGCGTTTGCATCAGGCAACATGGCGGGTAGTGTTGTCTGGGCAATGGTTTGCCCTCCGAGAACATGTGCTCGTTCACATGTCTCGGCATGAGCCAAGATGCTGATTGCTTCAGTTCATGCTCCAAGCAACCCTGTGAGGGTCCCCTGCTGGGACAAACTACTATGAAAAAAATTCTAATTATGTTGGCAGTTACGACCCTGTTGGTAAGCCCGATTGGCTGTGGAGCCTGCCGCAATAGGTTGAAGCCGAAGCAGCAGGCTGCTGCGGTATCCGTGCCCATGTGTGCTCCGGTGGCCCAATGTGCACCTGCCTGTGGTGGGTGCGGGGCCTGTGGTTCTGGGGCAGCGGTCACGTACGGTTATGATTCGGAGCCGACGATGGTGGCTCCAACAATGCCCTGATGGTCAGTGGTTAGGGTTAAATGAAGACAGTATCTACCAGTTATGCCAATCTTTCTCTGGACCGGCTTCTGGAAAGGCTGGCATCGGGTAGGTGCATGGTCAAAACGCATGATTAGGGTGCCACTGCTGGGCAAACCAGCAGTGGCACCCTACCCTAAAACTTAACTGTACCACAGCGCTAGCCTTTCTTCTTGCCCTCTTCCTCGCCCGTTTCTAATACGGCGAGGAACGCCTTCTGAGGGATATCAACCGATCCGATAGATTTCATTCGCTTCTTGCCCGCTTTTTGCTTTTCCCACAATTTGCGTTTGCGGCTGATGTCGCCACCGTAGCACTTGGCAGTGACATTTTTACTCATGGCGGAAATGGTTTCTCTGGCGACGATGCGAGTTCCAATGGAGGCTTGCAAGGCCACCTCAAACATGTGACGGGGAATTTCCTGTTTGAGTTTCTTAATCACCGCGCGGCCACGAGACTCCGCGTCGCGTCGGTCGCAGACAATCGATAAGGCATCGATTCGTTCCCCTTTCACCAAGATGTCCATGCGCACAAGTTCTCCAGGGAAGTACCCCAACAACTCGTAGTCCATGGTGCCGTAGCCACGCGTGGTACTTTTGAGTTTGTCGTGCATATCATAGATGACGTCGGCCAAGGCCAAATCGTAGACCACCATGGCACGTGTGGGTGATAGGTATTCCGTACGCACGTAGGTGCCCCGTCGATCGGTGCAAAGTTTCATGATGCCGCCAATGTATTCAGTCGGCAGCACAAAGTTCACTCGGACGATTGGTTGCCGAAATTCCTCGATATCACCCGCGTTGGGGACATCTTGGGGTGTGTGGACCTCGTAGGCTTGCCCCGACTTGGGAACGATTTCGTACGTAACATTGGGCGCAGTCTGCACCAAGTCGATGTCCGCTTCTTCCTCGAGTCGCTGCTGAATAATCTCCATATGGAGCAGTCCCAGGAATCCACAGCGAAAACCAAAGCCCAATGCATCGCTCGTTTCCGGTGCAAACTCAAAGCTAGGATCGTTGATGGCTAATCGATCCAGTGCGTCACGCAGTTGCTTGAAATCTTGGCCATCGGAAGGATAGAGGCCACAAAAGACCATGCGATTGGGTTCTTGGTAACCGGGTAGTGCGTCAACCAATTCGCCATCGGCCGTGCTCACCGTATCACCCACATGCACATGACCTAACGATTTGATATTACATATCAAATAGCCAACCTGACCGGCATGTAACGAATTGCTAGGTTGACGTTGAGGAGTGAAATGACCCAATTCAATCACATCGTGCGTGGTGCCCTGTTGCACGAAGCGTATTTTCTGGCCTTTGCGTACGGTTCCATGCATGACGCGGACATAGGTGATTGCGCCACGAAATTCATCATAATGGGCATCAAAAACCATTGCTTGCAGAATTGCCTTTGGATCGCCTGTAGGAGCTGGAACTCGATCGATAATAGCCGCCAGCACTTCATCACAACCGACGCCCGTTTTTGCGCTGCAACCTAGTACGTCTTCAGCCTCGATAGCTAACGAATGTTCTATTTCTTCACAAACTTCGTCGGGACGGGCGTGGACTAAATCGACTTTGTTCATCACCGGCACGATGGTGAGATTGTGTTCCATCGCTGCGAAGGCAGTGGCCACGGTTTGCGCCTCGACGCCTTGAAATGCATCGACAAGCAGCACGGCCCCTTCACAACAAGCCAGTGAACGCGAAACTTCGTATTGAAAATCGACATGGCCTGGAGTGTCGATTAGGTTGAGCTCGTAGGTTTTTCCTTGAACCTTGTGGTGCATCGTGACTGCGCGAGCTTTGATGGTGATGCCTCGCTGTCGCTCGATTGCCATGTCATCGAGCAACTGCTGCTTCATTTCTCGCTCGGTTACCGTGCCGGTACGCTCCATGAATCGATCAGCAAGGGTGCTTTTCCCATGGTCAATATGGGCAATAATCGAAAAGTTGCGGATGAATTGGGGAGAGGGCATGGAATTGTGGAATTCGGGTTGCGGAATGTGGAAATGGGGAAATTCGGAATAAATCGACGTGTTTCAATGTATTTGGGTGCCACCCACGACCCCTTTGTGTCAATTGAGTGAAGGACTTTAGTCCGTACCTCACGAACCTTTTAACTCACCTGAATTAGCGAATGCCACTTGAGTTTGCCGTTCAACTCTTATCACTCAACTCTCAACTTGATGTTCCCGACGGGCCAGGCCGGCGGCACCGATGTAGCCTGCATCGCCGCCCAGGGTGGCGAAGGCAAAGCGTATTTGGTTGCGGAGTGGGTGAAGCAGACGTGGTTGTACCACCTGCTGAATGCGTTCCAGGAATTCCCTTCCCAGCGGAGAGTTATCTCCACCAAAAGTCATCGCTCCTCCGAGCACAACGGTGTCGGGATCAATCACGTGGATTAATGTTACGCATCCCAAGGCCAAGTAGTCGGCGGTCTCCAGGATGATTTCTTTAGACAGTGCGTCTCCAGCCTCTGCCGCTTGGGCGATTTGTAACGGAGTGAGTTCTCCGTCACTGGCCTGTTGGTTTTTCAGAATGCTTTCACGGCCCGAATCAATTGCTTCGATAGTACGCGCGACAACTCCATAAGCGCCGCAATAGGCTTCCAAAGTTCCCGGCTTATCAAGGGAGTCACGACGTGCATCGGGATGAGGATCGATTACGATATGGCCGCATTCACTGCCCGCGCTATGGACTCCTTCCACCAGCATGCCATCTACGATGATTCCACCTCCAATGCCGGTGCCAAGCGTGAATAGGACCATGCTGTGGCTGTTCTGGCCTGCTCCACACCAGTATTCACCAAAGGCGGCCGCATTGGCATCATTGGCGTAAGTTGCCGGTAGTCCACAATGGTGGCTTACCCGATCGCGAATGGGAAAATTCCACCACTCTGGCAGATTGCCCGGAGTCAAGAGCATGCCGGCCGGGATGTCCATGGCTCCAGGTGTTGCCAGTCCAATATGGGTAACGTCCTGGATAGACAGATCAGCTTTCTGGAGCAGTTGCCGAAAACTGTCCCCCATTCGACGAGTGGCGTCTTCGGCCCCTTTTTCCTGCTCGGTAGGCAGGGTGTGGTAAGCGACAGTTCGACCTTGGTCGTCCACCAAGCCAATCTTGATGTTGGTACCTCCCACATCTATGCCTGCAAATAAGGGCCGCTGAGCCTGATCGCTCGGGATCCAAGGGCCCCCTTCGGACTTCGTTTCCAACATAGTGGCCGTTTCGTCAAGGTTGGCGAGAATAAAGTAAATCCTGCATTATAGATTCGACCGGACCCCTTCCGCAACCATCTGAGGACTATCTCAGTGCCAAAAAATATCCTGGATGTGGGCAATTGCGCCCTCGATCATGCGACCATTGCCCGTTTTCTCAGCCACCACTACGACTGTCAAGTTGACCAGGCTCACGATACGTTGGCCTTATTGCGGGAAAGGTGACTAGGCGCTGGTTGTGGTCAACCGCAAGCTGGATCGCGACCAATCGGAGGGAATTGAGGTGCTCAAGCAAATCAAAGAAGACCCTGAGTTGGCAGACGTGCCGGTAATGCTCATCACCAATTATGCCGAGCACCAAGAAGCCGCAACTGCAGCCGGAGCCGTACGCGGGTTTGGCAAGCTGGAGTTGGAGCAAGAAGAGACATTGAAACGCTTGCGAACCCACTTATAGATGTATGATGGTTGATTTTTGATTTAAAGGGTGGATCACTACACCTTTCAAAAATCAACCATCTCACATCATACATTCCCATTTGCACCGAATGGATAATACTGCGACATACCAGGGATAAACTGAAGTAGAATTGAGCCGCCCTTTAGACCTGGGCAGGACCCAGCTAAACTTCAGCAGAACCCAGCACGGTAAACGGGTCGCGGTATTCTCGAGTCAGCATTGTGTTGGCCCCATCGTTGTCTACAAATGTTTCCGTTTTGGGGTCCATTTTTAGCAAGGGTCCTATGGAAAACGGGGTGTGTTGCAGATCGACGCCATAGGCTCTGGTTTTTTCCACAATTCGGTCGAGTGTGGCACCATTGTCGTCCAGGCTCTTGATTTTTTGAATTTGTTGGCGCAATTCGTCGACCGAAACCTTGTTTTCCTCGCCCAGGTAGTAGGAAATATTTCCCACATGGCTCATGCCGGCTGACAAGTGACCGCAGCGGGCATCAGCGGCCAATAGTGATGGATCATTTGCAACCACCGCATCGAGGAAGTTGCCAAAATGGTTTCCACCACCCGCGAATTCACGGATCTTATTTCCCTCCAGGTCGAATGCAGCCGAATATTGGTAGCTCTGTTGAACCAGAAATCCCTTGCTGCCATGGACAATGACACCCACTTTGGTATCTCGCAATTCGGGTGTGTCGAGGCCATAGGTCTCAAAGACGATCGACTTGTCCCGATAGTCAAAGATGGTGGTTTCAATATTACCCGTATCGCCAGCATCGACGAACTTGGGATTGTTCTTTTCGATGTCATAACCGAGGCGGCCCCCATAGGTGATAACCGAGTTCGGGAATTGATCAATTCCCAGGTGCCATCGTGCGATGTCGGTTTGGTGCGGTCCCTGATTGCCCAAATCGCCATTGCCATAGAGACGCTGCCAGTGCCAGTCGTAATGGAAACGTGGCCTGGTTACGGGTTCCAGCGGAGCTGGACCACTCCACAGATTGTAATCGATCTCCTCAGGTACTGAGTACTCACCCAATGGCCCAATCGATTTGCGGCGGCGGTAACAAAGTCCGCGTGCGAAGTTGACTTTGCCAATTCCACCTGAGCGAATGAACGCATTGGCTTCGATATTGGACTGGTTGGAACGGCATTGAGTCCCTACCTGACAGCACTTATGGTACTTTTGGGCGGCGGCAATCAGCGCTTGCCCCTCTTGGACGTTGTGGCATATGGGCTTTTCTAAATAGCAGTCTTTGCCAGCCTGCATGGCCCAGAGTCCACAGAGGGCATGCCAGTGGTTGGAAGAGGCACAACTAACGATATCCACGGCCCCATCGTCGAAGGCGAAACGCATGTCGGTGACGAACTTCGGGCGGACACCGCCCTGCCGTTCTGCGACAATGTCGCACTGTTTTTCCTTGGTGCGATCCGGGTCACAGAGGTAACGGATTTCGGTGCGTGGGTCTTTCAGCCACTCCTGGCAATGGCTGCCCCAGCCGCGACCACCGACTCCCACGACGCAGACGCCGAGTTTGTCATTGGCGCCGACTTTTGCGACAGCGACCCCTTTTGCGACAGCGACACTACTGGCTAAGCCAAACATGGCAGAACCGGCGGCAGCCGCTGCAAACATGGAGTCTTCTAAAAAGTGACGTCTGGAAACCGTTTGTTTCGAAGTAATCCGCTCGGCAGGCCCTTGGTTAAATCGCCCTTGGTTAAATCTAGCTGTCATCTTCAATGGCCTCTTTCACAGGCTGGACGAAATGCGGCGATTTGCCCGATTTAGACAGTTCTTTAGCTTTCTTTTCAGCTAATTTCTTTTCATTGAATTCAAACAGGGCCACACGTCGAAGCGATTGGTTGAAGACCCCCCAAAAGGCCTTCAGGCGAATGACCTTGGCCGCCTTGCGAGCCCTTTTTTTGGGTGTTTTCTTTTTTTTGGCCTCTTTGGCTTTTTTTTCAGGGGCCTTTTTGGCCGCCTTCTTTGCGACTTTTTTCGCGGCTTTTTTTGCGACTTTTTTCGCGGCTTTTTTCGTGGCACCCGTGTCTTTTTTCTTCGGCGCTTTTTTCGCGGGCGATTTCTTGGTCACGGTTTTTTTAGCCATTACGATCCATCCAATATAACTATGGTCAACGTCAGGGAAGCCGCTGATAATACCCGATTGGGGGGCCGTTGCCTAGCAGCCAGCGAATCCGGCTTGCGAAAAATAGGCAGGCTAATTGGCGCTGTGAAGTGCCGCCACCGATGGAAAATTGTAGATGACCGGCAGCTTGAGGCCAAGCTTTTTCGCGCGCAGAACTAAGGCTGGCTGAAAATAGAGAATAGGCCTTAATTCTCG
>JBDOMT010000382.1:0-8927 GCA_039831705.1 Pirellulales bacterium
CACGCCCCACGGCTAGATGCTTTCGCCACTTCGTGGCGATTGCGGTAAGTAAGCCACAACCAGAAAGTCGGGCTTTAGCCGACTGTCGGCGAACCCTCCGCCTTCAGGCGGTGGTCTTCAGTTCTGTCTCTTTTTCGTTTGCGGAGCTCCATTTCGGCCGAGGTTGTCGTAAACGGTCTCGCCGGTAAGACCTCCACCCATTCGGAAATGAGCAAGGGTGTCGAAAACATTTAGCGTTTACGGTAGTCCTGCCATGTGTGTCACGTGACTTGGCTCGGTTCACGTGTGCGAGCAAATGCTGATGGTGAGACGAAGTGTGTGTGACGAGTTTGTGTTAGGATAGACTCGGGGTACTCAACTTCTCCTGAGATTACAGAGGAAGTGATGTTGCGATGATAAATGTCTCTTTCCTACTCTCTCAGCTGAAATTGGCCAGCACTTTGATCGTAGTTCTGCTCTGCACGCCAAAACTTCGAGCGGATGATTGGCCACAGTGGCGTGGGCCGAACCGAGATGGTGTGTGGCGAGAAACCGGGATTCTAGAAGCCATACCACCAAACGGGCTGAAGGTTCGCTGGCGGGTAAGGATTGGTCGTGGTTACTCCGGACCGGTTGTAGCACAGGGATGTGTGTTTGTCACCGACCACAAATTCCGTCCGGAAGTGGAACGCGTACTGTGTTTTGACGAGGCGACTGGCAAACCAGTTTGGACGCACTCGTACCCCGTTGACTATAAAAACATGGAATACGGCAACGGGCCAAGGGCATCTCCGACGGTCCACGAGGGCAAAGTCTACACACTGGGAACCCAGGGCCATCTGTTTTGTCTCGATGCGGTCACCGGAAAAGTCCTCTGGCAAAAGGATTTGGCGAAGGAATACGATGCACGCGTGCCGCAATATGGGGCCAGCGTGGCGCCGCTGGTCGAAGGCAACTTACTGATTGTGTGTATCGGTGGCCAGCCCGAAGCGAGCGTCATCGCCTTTGACCGTAACAATGGCGAAGAACGCTGGAAAGCACTTGACGACCGACCCGCCTATAGCGCGCCCATTGTTATCACCAGGGGCGGATGCCGGCAGACAATTGTCTGGACCGCCGACAACATCACGTCACTGAATCCGACCACCGGTAAAGTCTACTGGCAGGTGCCGTACAAAGCGACTTGGAACCAGGCCCAGGTCGTAGCATCGCCCGTCCTGCACAGGAATAGGTTATTGTGCATGATGGCCTGGAACCGAGGTTCGGTGATGCTCGAGTTGGACGCGGAAAAGCCGGCTGCCTCGGTGCTTTGGAAAACTCGATCGCGACCAACGACGCAGTTTTCGACGCCATTGTTGATCAACGACGACCACTTCTGCGCCATCGACAACGTCGGAGGTCTTTGCTGTCTGGATGCGAGTACAGGCGACGAAGTGTGGAGATCGACCAAGGTGGCGGGCAGCAGTTCTATGGGCCATGCTCATATGACACCCAACGGAAATCGCGTTTTCTTCTTCAACCAGCAAGGCCATCTCATATTAGCGCGGCTAGCGCCCAAGGGTTACGAGGAATTGGGTCGAGCCCTGTTGGTGGAACCCACAGCTGGACATCGGGCGCAAGGGCCAGTGGCCTGGGCACATCCAGCCTACGCTAATAAACATGTCATTGCACGCAACGATCGAGTATTGGTGAGCGCTTCCCTGGACTCAGGACAATACCTTGCATCGAATGTACCTGCCGCGAAGTCCGGCGTCCACGCTCGGGTGTGGTCCGAGTTTGTGGGGAGAAACGCTGCGCTCACGCTGGATTTCTCCCGAGATGGTCAGACACTAGTATTGGGAACCTGGGGCGGAAATGTGAAGTTCGTGGACGTGTCAAGCGGCAAAGAAAAATTACCCGCCCCGCCAGGGATCAAGAACAACTGTTGCTCGGTGACACTTTCGCCGGACGGCACACTCCTGGCTTACGCGGGAGGCAGCGAATTCGAGCAGGCCCGTAACAACTATCAAGCGAGTGGCAGGGTGCTGTTGTGGGATGTGACCAAGGGAACCCTCCGCGAAAATCTCGAAGGACACACAAGCAAGATCAGTTCCGCCATCTTTTCACCCGACGGCAAGACGTTGGCGACCGGCAGCGCTGACGAAACGATCAGGCTCTGGGACGCAGCAACCGGCCAGCAGCAAGCGGTCCTCAAGGGACACACGGCCGCCGTCTGGTCCCTGGCGTATTCCCCCGACGGTAAGACTCTCGTTTCAGCAAGCTGGGACCAGACTGTGAAGTTTTGGAATGCGACCAATGGCACCGAGCTTGCCAGCCTCAAGGGACACGAGGAGGAAATTCTCAGCGTGGCGATATCACCCGACGGCACGACAATGGCCACTGGCAGCGCGGATTGGACGGTACGGCTGTGGGATCTTGCAACAATGAACGAGCGCGCGATCCTCATGGGACACAACGGCGCGGTCTATTGCGTGGCTTTTACGTCGGATAGCAAAACATTGGCCACCGGCAGTGGCGATGAAACCGTGAGGCTATGGGACGTTGAGACCGGATTGCAACGGACAACGCTGCTTGGACACAAGAGTGGTGTCACCGCCCTCGCTTTTTCGCCAGACGACAGAATTCTAGCCAGCGCAGGAAGGAACGACCCCGTGAGACTGTGGGGGTTATCTGCAGACAAGTAGATCCACCTTCAGGCGATGGCCTTCAGTTTTTTCCCGTTGATGCGGACGTAGGCTCAATCTGCCCTGCCCTTTTCACGCTATCGGCGATAGGCGGGAGGACGATTAGAAGTGGACATTGCGATTGCCTTTCTCAAAGTGTACCCCATTGGGGTACACTTTCGAAAAAAATCAGTCGCACGCCCAACTTAGGACGGTCAGCGTAAAGGCTTCATCGAAAACAGTTTAAATCCAATTGTGGTAAACGAATCTTTTCGGATGTCTGCCAACCACAGCCACGTAGACCCAACAAGCTCAGCCTCTTACCCATCCGAAAAGTTCGGCTTACCGCTAAAAAACCAATTGGAGCGAAAGAGATTCGAACTCTCGACCTCTGCATTGCGAAAATAAATCCGCACCGTTGTCTTTAATTGCCCTGATAGGCATAGACTGCTGTATAACTACTTTTTTGACACACCCAATCCTGTACATTTGTATCCATGCGACACTTGTGAACGCCAGTCGAAAAGTGCAGCGCCCCATGGTCAGAAAGTGCAGCGATCGGGATTTCTGTCTTCGGCATGAAAATTAGTAAACGTAGGATTCCAAACAGCCGTATTGATCGCAAAGTACTTGTTGACAAACGGTGGTTTTTTCCGACTGGCGTACCATATCCGGAACGAATTGTCAGGCAGTCGAATCACAGATTGACTGGTCACATAGTGGGATTCCCAGCTACGAGTAGGATCTGGCCTTAGCACGGGATTGTCTGAGTGTTTGTACCACTTCAGCCCATCTAGGCTGGCAGCAAAACCGATTGCCGTAGTCGAAGGACGTTCTGACCAGTAGCTACCGTACCACAGTATATAGACACCATCGATTCGCATTACCGTGAGATAGAACAACCGCCCTTGCTCCCACTTCTGATCGATGACGAGAACCGGATCAGTTGTCACTTGCCAGTCTTGCCCATTGTGGCTGTCGGCATGACGTAATATCCACGGTTCATGCTCAACATCGACATACCACATGCGGTAGATGCCATCGATTTTGAGCACTGTTGGCGCGTACACATGCTTCATCTGACGTGGCGAGGGATGGGACCACCCGATACCGTCATCGCTGGTCGCTTCGTGCAAGGTGTGTAATCCGTTGCTACCGCCAAACCAGGTGGAGCTAAACCATATTCGCAACAATCCCTGCTCTCGATGTGTCGAGCCATCAGGATTACGCAGCAGTGTCGGCGTCAGAATCGAATGTTTATTGTCAACCAATCGGTAAACGGGGTTCATAGGGTGCTTATGAAACTGCTTCCCATCTGGACTGGTCGCCAGACCCATACCAAAGACACGATTGGCGACTACTCCCGTCGATCCGCAATACCAGAGTTGATACCTACCGTTCTCGTAGGCGACCATCGGAGCAAAGAGGTGCCTATCGTCAAAATTTCCAGGTTTGCCCAATGAGATAATCGGACCATCCGTATCACGTTTCCAAGACTGCGAACTATCCAGCCATGGTCGTAATTCTGAGGGTTGGTCGGCGTAGGCGAATGATGTAAATCCAAACAATACTTGCAAAAGATAATAGAACATCCAAAGCCTTGTGATGTCGTCGTGCAAAAATCGGTGGTAGCAAACTAAATTGTTCATTGTCCTACTCAATTCCTTTGATTAGTTCACATTTGAACGGTCAGCTTTACTTGATCGATTGCCGCCCGGCCTGATTTGCGGAACGGTCGTGGCATCGGCTGTGCAATGCCGTTACCATCGATCGTGCGACAACGCAACGTATACTCGCCCGCTGGTAACCCAGGAAGCAGCACAGCCCAGTGAGCCTTCGACAGTCGCAGCGGCCAGTGCTGCGGCTGGCCTGTTTTCGTGGAGAATCCATAGGTTGGAATGGGAATCTGATTGTTGAGGATGTCACTACCCCAGTTCTTCGGTGGTGGAAGAATCTCAGCGTCGCGCCAAGGTGCCTTTGTGAAGTATTTGTCACCGCTGGGTAGTTCCTCACCGTCGTTTTGAATCCAAACCTGGACCTGTTTCAGACCTGAAATGCCAACCTGTGCGTATCCAGTTATGGCAATTAGCTGGCCCGGTTTGACAGTTGCGGGTACAGAGATGGTCTCACAAAAGGTCTTCAAAGGACTGTCCACGTCATTGTTTTGTTCACCGTAGGTGTCGTTAGCCTGCCATAGGTTCGATAGCACGACATGCGACAGCCATTTGATGCTCTTGAATCCGTACGCTTCTGGAACAACGATTCGGACAGGAGCACCCCTCTGGGGAGTCAGCCATTGTCCGTTGAGCTTGTAACAAAGAATGACAGGCGGTAGACCGTGGAAGTCTTCGAGCACGCGACCGACTGGCAATGAACTGCGAAATATCTGTTTAGGGTCGTCGTTGTGATATCCATAGTAGAAGACTCGACGCAACGCATGACTGGGCTGAGTGAGCCACAACACTTTGCGTAATGGTACACCTTCCCAGATACCATTACCCAATGGGCAGCCTAGATTGAGACAGGTCATCACTTTGGGAAAGCGAACTGCGTGTTTCTCAGCCAGTTTCATCAGATCGGTGAAGGTAAAAGCCGACTGTTTCTCTTTCGTCAGTGGAGTCCGTAACTTGGCAGTGTTATCAGGATCATCAACGACTTCGAGACTCCAGGTATCACGAGTCAGACCGACTTCCTTGCGTTTGGCTTCGTCGAGGGAATGTGGCATGGGATTGCCGCGTGAGACGTCACGGAAATCGTCTTGTTTTGTCAGCCACGTTTCGAGGTCGTCGATCACTTCCTGCAGCACGAAGTCACGTTCGCTTCCTTTCGCAAACACCGGCAACGTACCCATTGCGGCCAACCCACCCGTTCCGCAATGGAGGAAGTAACGTCGAGTGACACTTCTATGTTCAGCGAGGAATTTGGTGAGTTCAAACTTCATCGTGAAAATCCTTATATGTGCATGTGACGGCAACTCGAATATTCGGTAAGTCTCCGGTTAGTATATACTCTAGCAGTGACCACCATATTGCGTGATCTGCATTGTGGCAGAAAAGTATGTTGATTTTCAATCTCAGGATCCGGAATAGATGTTCGATGGCACTCAACATTCCCCTCATTCTTCATACTGTTCTCGAAGAGTACAATTTACCACTTCATGGTCATCATGGTGTCACCCATTGGGCTCGTGTTCTGGAAAATGGATTGCGATTGGCACAAGAAACAGAAGCTAACTGCGAAGTTGTTACACTCTTTGCTGTGTTCCATGACTCGCGGCGTGTGAATGAAGGCACCGATCCGGAGCATGGCCAGCGTGGTGCAGATTTCGCAGCGGAGCTTCGAGGCAACTTGTTTGATCTACCCGAAAACAACTTTCAATTGCTGTACCATGCATGTGTAGGCCACACGCATGAGCGGACTCATCCGGATATCACCATCCAGACATGTTGGGATTCCGATCGATTGGATCTGGGCCGGGTAGGAATCATGCCGCACTCGAGATATCTCTGCACTGAAGCGGCCAAGGCAAAGAAAATGATACAGTGGGCAGACGATAGGGCATGCTTACGATTCGTTCCAGAGTTAGTAAGGGAAGACTGGGGCATTGAATTGCCTGTCTCATAGTCCCACCAATTAGTTGTGCTATCCATAAAATCCCTTCCGGTACGCCTATCCAGCGGAGGATGCGCTGGGACATCGTGAACTCCTAGGGATGAACTATACTCTAGCTAATCAATTTCACTCAATGTCCAACTGAGGCAAAACACAAACGAACTGTTCATCAATTGCCGATATCTACGGACTCCTTTCCTTCCAACATTTTGCACACGTCATTGGCTGCGTCACGAAATCCAAAAATCCAAACGTCGTACCACAAACGTTGCATGATGGATGAAAAACAACAAGCGTTGATTCAAAAGAAGGTGGACCAAACCTATTTTTAGTTTCCGAACCTTTTAAGAATATTGATTCAATTAAAAACCAAAAATTAAAAATCGAGTCCGGTGCATTTGATCGAGAGGGCACTCTCGCTCCAGGTAGAGAACCGATATCATTGTCATTGCCTGTCGGGCTCCGTCTGGGATTGCGGAACACAACATCGACGCCGTGCCCAAGACACATTACGCTATTAGTGATCGTTTTCGCATTCTAACTAAGCTGAGGATTTTGACCATGCAGTACCGCACGCTCGGTTCCAGTGGCCTGCTTGTTTCGCCCATCTGTTTGGGCACCATGACGTTTGGATCGCCCGTTGGGGAGCAGGACGCGATCAGGTTGGTCCATGCGGCACTGGACATGGGAATCAACTTCGTCGATACGGCCAACGTATATGAAGGCTACGCGCGCGTGTTGGGCAGCGCGGGCGGAGTGGCGGAGGAGATTGTCGGCAAAGCGTTGGTAGATCGACGGGACCAAGCGATCCTGGCAACGAAAGTCGGCGCCCCGCTAGGTCCTGGCCCGCAAGATCGCGGGCTTTCCGCTTGCCACATCCTCAGGGAGCTTGACGCGAGTCTGCGACGATTGAAGACCGAAGTGATCGATCTGTACATCATCCACTGGCCCGACAAGGAGTCATCGCTCGAGACGACCCTGGCGGCGATGGATCTAGCGGTTCGGCAGGGCAAGGTTCGCTACTTCGGTGTGAGCAATCACCGAGCCGAAAAACTTTGTGAGTTATTGTGGCTATCAGACAAGCGTTCGTGGCCCCCCGTAGTTTCGTCTCAGATACCGTTCAGTATGTTGCGACGTGAACTCCAGGGAGACTTGGAATTTTGTCGGCAGCATGCGATTGGTGTTACGCCCTATCAGCCATTGCAGGGAGGATTGTTGACGGGTAAGTACCGCCGCGGTGAAACGCCCCCCAATGGTTCGCGGGCTGCTGAAAAACCGGAATGGATTTGGCCGAGGGACGACGCCTTGTTCGACAGATTGGAGTGCATCGAAACGCTGGCCACCGAATCCGGCACGAGCATGTCTCGCTATGCACTTGCCTGGACCCTCACTCAGCCCGGGGTGAGTTCGCTTGTCGTAGGAGTCAAGAGCATCGAGCAGATTGCCGATGCAATCGCAGCTCTCGGGGTGCAGATCCCCACAGAGCACCAGGAAACCGTGGATCAATTGTGCCCGCAGCCATGGAAACTGGCCGATCCAATTCGCGGCCCGCAGGTACTTCCCGTCGGAAAGTAACAGTCACAGGCGTGTGATCGCCCCTGAGGACCACGATGGCATCAGCGCGAAGTCCCAGTTCATCCAAAGTCGCCAGGAGCCGGCCTACGAGTGCGTCCGCGTAGCTGACACAGGCATAGTATCCATGTCTGGTGATTTTGTGAAACTCTGTCGAGTTGTACTCAATTCCCCGGTCGTGATAACTCAACACTTCTCCAGAATCGCGCAGCGAAGGTGGCGCGTCCTTCGGCCGGTACCGGTTATCGGCAAGCTCGATCACGACAGGATCATACCGGTCCCAGTATTTTTTGGGTGCATAGAACGGCAGGTGCGGTCGGACAAATCTGCCGGCGAGGAAGAAAGGTTGATCCATCTCCGCAAGCCGCCGTAGATCTTTGATCGTCTTTTCACAGGTTTGACCGTCGATATACGTGTTGTCCGGCATGTCCGGGGCCTCGAAGAAGGGGTCACGATTCCTTTTGCCGCCGATGTAATTGGTCGAATCCTTGTTGTGGAAGGTCAGGTGATTGTTACCTTTTAGGCCGTTCACCAGCGACACCGGCGGCTCCAACTAGCTTTGGTCGGCAGTGTCGTTCACACGATGAAAGATCTTGCCGTTGCCGACCGGGTAGTAACCCGCACGGCGAAAAGTCCCAGACGCAGGTCGTCGGTAGCGATGAATAGGACATTCGGCATGCCAGGAGAGTTGTGAGTGTCCCGAGTGACCACATCGCAAGCAACTAGCAAGATGCAGAAGGGGTTGCACCTCTTATCCAAAGTCACTCTGTTCTTGCTTCTGTTATCATTCGGCTGCCACAAGCCACGCCATGCATAGTGAGTATCTGCGATTTCCCTTGATTCGATTGATATCCATGCACCAAGAGCATGGGTTTGTTTCTGGGCTATTCGCATTTCACGTTTCAACGATGGGTCCCAGACGGGTTCTCCTTAGGCGACTAGCGATAGCCATGCTCCCTCGACAGTTTTTTGTACCGCAGTAACCAGTCTCGTATTATTGTTTCCTACTGGGATCTAAAAACCCTCGCCTTCAGGCGATCACTTCAGTAGAACTAGGCTACGGAAGCGTACTTCGATACCGAGCAAAGCGGGCATAATAGC